>JAKSQS010000052.1 GCA_024404055.1 Clostridia bacterium
AATGATTTGGAAA
Source organism: Clostridia bacterium (assembly GCA_024404055.1). Lineage (GTDB taxonomy): Bacteria > Bacillota > Clostridia > Oscillospirales > Acutalibacteraceae > UBA6857. The sequence continues at coordinate 14 of JAKSQS010000052.1, forward strand.
CCGCTTCTGATCTGTTCAATATGTTCAAAGGAGCAAAGGCTAAATTCAAAACGGATGATAAGCGTTGCAAGATCGTCGATATTGCTGACTTTTATAATGGAACTCATTGGTCTGTTGATCGTTGGTGGACACGGGATGAGAAAATTGAACTTGGCATTGAGGATAATGTAGAAACAGTATCTTTGGAAGACTATATTGGCATGGTCAGTGATACGGCTTCGACACTCATGGAATTTGATGAGCCTTTACGTGAACTCGTAAAAAAAAAATCTGCAATAACGAACTCCGTTGAAGTATCCTTAGATGATAAGTCTCTATTTGACTTATCAATTGGCAAAAGACTTTTACGAAAGGACTATATCGACGCGAAAGGTGATATTCCTGCATATAGCGCAAATGTTTTTTCTCCGTTTGTCTATACGTCTCACAGCAATGTTGACGATCTCAGCGTCCCATACGTTCTTTGGGGTATTGACGGAACATTTGAGTTTAATGTTATGCCAGTGGGAAGAAAGTTTACTTATACCGACCACTGTGGCGTGATAAAAGTAAAAAATCCAAAAATCAACCCTTATTATCTCGCATACACATTAGAAGAGAATAAGCATAAATATGGATTTGACCGTGGTTTAAGAGCATCCTTGTCAAATATGAAGTTGGTAAGAGTGAGCATTCCTTTTGATGACACTGGTGAATTTGATGAGTGCGCACAAGCCAGCATCGCAGACTCAATGGTTGGTATACGTCAACTACGAGAAAATATATCCGAAAAGAAGATAGCTATTAAACGTGCAAAAGTCTTCATTGGTGATGAAAGCTTTTTATGTCAATATGTTCCGGTTGAAAAAGTGTTTGATGTAATCCGTGGTAGCGGAAAATACACGAAAAGTTATGTTCAGAAACATACCGGAGCATATCCTTTATATTCAGGAAATACCACAGGCGTATTCGCTACGATTGATTCGTTCGATTTTAACTGTCCTTGTCTATCCTGGGCTATTGATGGTTTAGCAGGCTTTATGATGATTCACAATGAATCCTTTTCCGCAACGAATCACCGTGGAGTGCTAATTCCCCGTGAAGATAAGCTTGGATTAATTGACCTCCAATATATGAAATATACTTTGGAGCCGCTTTTCCGTGCAGCCAAAAAGGGTCGCGAGGGCGACAATGGAGAAAATGAATATACTACATTGCCTCCCTTTATGATAGCTGATATCATGGTTCCGGTGCCGGTTGATGATCAAGGAAACATCAGTCTCGATGCGCAGAAAGAAATCGCTGCCAAGTATTTAGCTATCGAGCAGTGCAAGAATGAAGTCATTTCGAAGCTGGATACACTTATTCAGCAGAAAATCGAATTATAAGGAAGGGGAGGGTTTTTATATGCCATTACATGCAGATCAACTCAGTAGGATGACAATATCTGGTTTTAAGTCCATTAAGTCGTGCGATATTTCGTTCGGCAAAATCAATGTACTGATTGGTAGCAATGGTGCCGGTAAATCAAACTATATATCTGCTTTTTCTTTACTTCAGAATATCTTGTCCAAGAATTTGCAGGTTTTCGTTGCCCAAAGTGGCATTAACGCCTTGCTTTACAACGGAAGAAAAGTAACCGAAGAAATTGCTTTTGAGGTGTATTTTGGGCTCAACTCATATGGGTTTAATCTAATTCCAACAGATGACAACAGATTGATCTTTCGCAAAGAATACTTCGGATATAGTCCATGGGGAAACGAGAGCAATGTTGCACGTGGTCATAGTGAATCAATGTGGAATACCGGTGCTCATAATCAGATTGATCAATATGTTATTCCCATACTTGAAAAGCAAAACTGGCGGGTGTATCACTTCCACGATACAGGACGAAGCGCAAAGGTAAAGCAAGAACACAATATATCAAATAACAAGGTGCTAATGTATGATGCTGCTAACCTTGCTGCGTTTCTTTATCGCTTAAAAGAAAACTTTAAGAATAACTATGATGAAATCGTAAGTACGATTCAGTTGATTGCTCCGTATTTCTCAGATTTTGTTCTGGAACCTCAAGAAGGAAATGAAGAGCAGATAGTATTGAAGTGGCAGCAAAAAGGCTGCGAGGACATTTTTAATGCCTCCCAGCTATCGGACGGTACTTTGCGCTTTATTTGTCTTGCGACACTTCTGCTCCAACCGCACGAATTGCAGCCTGCAACAATAATCGTCGATGAACCTGAGCTTGGACTTCATCCTTATGCTATTACCATATTTGCCGAAATGGTCAAGCAGCTATCTGATGAAAAGCAAATCATTATTTCGACACAATCTGTCGAGTTGCTTAATGAATTTGAAGTTGATGATGTGATTGTTGTTGATCGCGGCGAAAATGGCTCCGAGTTTAAGCGCCTAGATGCAGAAGAACTTGAAATATGGCTTGATGAGGATTATGCGCTTGGCGATCTCTGGAAGAAAAACATTTTGGGAGGTAGGCTCTCAAAATGAAAAATGTGTATATTTACTGTGAAGGTCAAACAGAAGAGTCGTTCATCAATGAAATACTGGCCCCCTATTTTATGAATCAGAATATCTGGGTGTGTCCTATTATTTGCTCAACGAAGCGAACGGCGACAAAAAAGTACAAGGGCGGAGTGAGTGATTACACAAAAATCAAAAAAGAACTCACTTTGATATGTAAGCAGCATCATAACGAATACGTTACCACCATGTTCGATTATTATGCGATGCCTGATAACACTCCCGGCATTGACAATACTGAATCAGATATAAATGTTCGTATCAATCAAATCGAGCAGGCTATTGATGCGGATATTGGGCAGCAAAACTGTAAATTCCATTTTATGTTGCATGAATTTGAAGGGATACTTTTCTCTAACCCGGATTCATTTGCATTGGTTGCAGACCAAAACATTGTAAATGACATACAAGAAATACGTGATAAATATCCTACTCCAGAACACATAAACAATTCCCCCGAAACCGCCCCGTCGAAAAGGATTGAAGCACTAATTCCCAACTATGCAAAGATTAAAAATGGAACATTGCTTTCAAAGAATATGGGACTTGACGTCATATTGAGCGAGTGTCCTCATTTCAAGGAGTGGATTCAATCCATTGTAGCTCTTCGAGAATGAGGAAAATTAGCAAAGGTCACTTGGCAACATATTGGCAACAAAAATTTGGATAGCCCAAGTTTTTGGAATAATACAGATAATACGAATTTCACGAGCTAAATCATCTAAACAAAATTGTTTAGATTAAGAAATCAAAGAGCGAGTGGGAATGAGCCGCACGGGTTTTGCAGTGTGAGCAAACGGGAGAAAACGCGAGAAAATCAAAGGAAACGTGAGCTTTTTAAAAATGTATAATATGCATAAATGCCCAAAGTTACATCTCAGTAACACGCTTTGAAAAAACGCTCCGAAATGTAACTTTTCCGTGATTTGATTTGTTCACACCGGCTTTGAGGTAATCCCCTTTAGTAAACCTCCATGATAAAGGCAACAAAAAGGCTGCGTATTCATTCTATCAGAATGAATACGCAGCCTGTCGGTTCAGCACATGGTGTTCTGAGTATGCTATTCTTTAATATACGCTTCCAGCCTGTATATCGGCTGACCGAGTGAGACAAAGCGTTTTTCGTATTCGGTTTCAATATTTCCCTCAAAGCCGCTGTTGTGCAGGTCGAGGGAAACATTTTTCAGCATAAAGCCGCATTTGGTGAACTGCTCAATTGAAAACTCAAAAAAGTGCATATTGTCCGTTTTCTGATGAATTTCCGCTCCGGTCTTCATCAGCGGCGCGTATATGTTCAGAAAATATTCGTGCGTCAGGCGGTGCTTGGCATAAGAAGGCTTTGGAAACGGGCAGGAAAAGTTGAGATATATGCGCTCAATACTTTTTTCGGGTATGTATCTCGGCAGATATTCCGCCGTCGCTTTTACGAATCTGACATTTGTAAGACCCTGCCCGATAGCCTTTTCACACGCCTCGGTGATAACGCTGATGTTGCGCTCCACCGCAAGAAAATTCACATCAGGCTGCCTTTTTGCCGCCTCGCACACAAAGCCACCCTTGCCGCAGCCTACCTCCATATGCACCGGATTTGAATTTCCGAAAAGCTTTTCAAAATCGAACAGGTTTTTCGGCGTGCTGCGAAAGTCCCTGTCCTCTTCACGAAGGTATATCATCATATCCCCGCAGGCGGCGAACCGCTCGCGGAGATTTTTTATTCTTTTCATTCTCATAGAGAATAAATCCTTTTATCAGTTGGTGTAGTTGTCGAAATATCCCTGAACGAGAACAACGGGCGTACCCTTGTCGCCTGAGCCGCTTGTCAGGTCGCAAAGCGAACCGATAAGGTCTGTAAGCTGACGGGGCGTGGTTCCCTGTGAAGCCATGTTGCCCACAAGGTCTGTACCCTTTGACTTGATGCTTTCGGAGATAGCCGCCTTCAGTGCTTCGCCGGAAAGGTCTTTATAATCGTTATCGGCAAGATATTTCAGCTTGAGCTCGCTGGGGGTGCCGATAAGTCCGTCAGTGAAAGCCGGGGAAACGACCGGGTCTGCAAGCTCCCAGATTTTGCCCTGCGGATCCTTGAACGCGCCGTCACCGTATACCATAACCTCAACATGCTTGCCGGTTGCTTTCAGTATTCTTTCCTGAATGTCAAGCACAAGTGCCTTGCACTCTCTGGGGAAAAGCTTGATTTTGTCTTCTGTGGACTTGTTGGAGCCTAAAAGACCGTACTTTTCGTTGCAGCCGCTGCCGTTTACGGGAGCATTGAGAATATCGTCAAGTCCGCAGACAACCTTTGCGCCGGCAGCCTTTAGTATTCTCTTGGTGCGTGCTCTTGTGTGGATGTCGCAGGTGAGTACGCAGTCCGTGTAATTAAGAATGGTTTTTGCCTGATTTGCAAAAATGATTTCAACCTCGGCACCCATTTCCTTAATGAGGCTGCCGTAATATTCAACATAGTCAACGCCGGTGAACTCATGCTTGTTTTCACCGAAAAGCTCACGGTATTTTTCAAGAGTGAGAACATCGGAATAGGGGTTTACGCCCGCTTCATCAACCTTGTCAAGCGAAATGAGGCTGTTTCCAACCTCGTCTGACGGATAGCTTAACATCAGAACGATTTTCTTTGCGCCTTTTGCGATGCCCTTAAGACAAATTGCAAAACGGTTTCTCGAAAGAATGGGGAATATAACGCCGATTGTGCCGCCGCCGAGCTTTGCTTTCACATCTGCCGCGATGTCGTCAACCGTCGCGTAGTTTCCCTGTGCGCGTGCCACAACGGATTCCGTAATAGAAATAACATCACGGTCACGAAGGGAGAAGCCCTCGCTTTCTGCCGCCTTGAGAACGCTCTCTGTTACAAGTGCCGCCATGTCGTCACCTTCACGGAAAATGGGGCAGCGGATGCCTCTTGATACTGTGCCTACTAATCTTTCATTGCTCATTTTGTTTTCCTTCTTTTATATTAAAATTAAGATTAAACATGGGTAATTATACGCCTTCGGTCTGCGCCGCTTTTCTTCTTTCTTCAAGAATTGCGGTGATTTCAGCCTGATGCGCCCTGTCGTCATTTATAAAGCTGATTGCAATGAGATAGAACGCCGCGCCGATTGCGGGACCGAGAATATATAAAGGCCATTGCCATTTTTTGAATAATTCGGATTGAACCGCGTTTTCGCTTGAATTGTCATAACCCAGCTTTGTAAGCAGAAAGCCTTCAATAAGCCTTGAAATGCCGGAGTTCAGCTTGGAAACAAAATTCTGCGTTGAAAACGCCACACCCTCGCTGCGCTCGCCCGTTTCAACCTCAACCTCGTCTATACCGTCGGAGGTCAGGGCGCGGTGCGCTATATCCATCATGCTTGTGGGTATGCTTTGAAGACCTGTCAGCAGTATTATTATTGCCAGTCTCCATACAACATTATACTTGCCGCCCATCCCTAACAGGAAGGAGAGGACACGGCAGCAAAGCTCCATAGCCTTTGCAAGGAAAAGCAGCCTTTTCATGCCGCCCACACGGATGGCGAATTTGTTTGCAAAAAACATTGCCGCCGCGCCGGGAATGCCGCCCAGAAGGGGAACAAGTGTGTAAAGCGTTGTGCCGCTGAGTGTGACGGAGCCGACTTTGACCTCCATGCAGTTTTTGAAAAAGTAAATTCCGTTTACCTGCGGATAAAGATTTGCAACGATTCTCGCAAGTGATACAAGCATCAGCTTTTTGTTTTTGAACAGAAGGCGTATGGTTTCACCGAAGGATTCCTGCTCGGTATTTGTGCTTCTGACCCTTTCCTGTATCTTATGCGCGTGCATGGAAATAAGCTGACCGCCCAGACCGAAAAGGAAACCGAACAGGGTGAAGGTGGCTTTGTCAGAAAGTCCCGCGCCGCTGCAAATTGACCACAGCATTGAAAACGCGCCGCCGACGGCACTGCCTGCGCCCGCGCCTATGGAAACCCATTGCGCCACGCGCCCGCGCTCGTCTGAATTAGGGGAAGCCACGGCAACCATACCCCACAGTGCTACATCCTGCACGGAATAAAGCAAATCCCATATCAGATAAATTACCGTGAGATATGCAAGCTTGCCGAAATCCGTGCTGAACGGTATGCCTAAAAACATCAGTGCCGATACCGCGCCGATTATCGGAGGCAAATACAGCAGGAACGGACGCAGCTTTTCGCCGCTTTTAAACCGTCTTCTGTCAACTATGCCGCCTATAAGCGGGTCGTTAACCGCGTCCCACAGGTGGGTGACGAAAAACAGCGAGCCCACCTTGGACGGATTTACGCCGAGTATCGTATTATAAAAATACGACAGCCAGCCGTTGATATAGTTATAATGCAGATTTTGTCCGGCAAGACCGACGGAATAATTCATCAGCTCCAGATTGGGCACATTGCCGGGTTCGGCATCCTTTGAAAAGAAATGCTTTAAAAACACGCCTGCCTTACTCATAGGATAAGCTCCTTTCTGTTATTTAAGGGGTTCTATGATGAAGCTGTATGAATATTTACCCGCTTTCAGCTTGTATTTGTCGCGCAGCGTTATACTGCCGGGCATATCGCCGCCCACGCCTCTTTGTGAAAAGTCCACGCACAGGGAAGTGATGTTTTCATCGGAAAGCTCGTCGGTATGCGCCGCCGCGTCAAGAGAGCTCTGCGAATAGTGGCGGGCGTTAAACGAAAGGGGAGCACTGTCTGCCGTGATTCTGAGACCCTTTGAGCCGCCGTCCGTCAGCTCAATATATCTGACATCGGTGCGGCAGCCGTTTTCCTGCGGACGCATATATTTATGCTCAAGCTCACTTACCTTCATTGAATATATGCCGATGGGTGAGCCTGTTTTTCTGTCAAGGTAGTTTTCGCCGGGACCTCTGCCGTACCATTTCACATTTTCAAGGGAGCGGTCAAGGTTCACGCTCATGCCGAAGCGCAGCAGCTCAAGCATTGCCTTTGCGCTGTGGGTGACAACGGTTCTGCCGTCCGCATAAATGCGGTAGGTGATTTTCGCGTCTGACATACCGGCGGCGGAAACCCTTGTTTCTATATAAGCACTGTCGGAATACAGATGGACGAAAACCGCTTTTGTTTTTAAACCGTCGGTTGCTTTTTTCCAGAAATAAAGCGGATGTATTGCCTTGAACGGCAGGGCAAAATTGAGATAATCTATGTCATTATCCGTCAGTGCCCTGTAATAGTTGGGACGCAGTGAGCCCTTGAGATATTCTCTGCCGTCCGCCTTGTAGGAGCAAAGCACACCGTTCTTTATTCTTACCTCAAAGCCGCTGCCTTTTACGGTAAGGTCGCTTGTTTTGCCGGTTATATCAACCTTGCCGTCCGCCTTTATTTCATTTTTTGCAGGTGCGGCTTTGATAATGAACTGCTCCGCCGCCTGTTCATAGCCCTTTTCGGCAAAAAGACAGTCTTTTTTTCTTGTGAAGGAAATGTTGAGTATGCATTCCTTTTCGGGCAAAGCACTTAAATCATAAGGTATCGTAATATCGTTTTCGCTCAAAGGCGCAAATGCGGAATACTCGGCAACCTTTAATCTGCCTTTTTTGATTTCCTCGCCGTCTGCAAGGATAACATAGGAAAGGTTATACGCGGAAAGGTCGGAGAAAAGCTGTTTATTTATAACGGTGAAAATGCCTTTTTCAATGTCCTTTGCCTTTACCGCTATTTCCTGATATACCTTTTTAACCTCGGTTATGCACGGGTGCGGTTCACGGTCTGCACCGATGATGCCGTTTGCACAGAAATAGCCGTTGCTGCCGGTAATCGCCTGTATTCTGTAAGGCGGCAGATACCATGTTTCTTTTTCCTCATAATCACTGCCGTAAAGCCAGCGGTCTGTGCCGTCTGCCGCTTTTTTGTGTATTGCCTGGTCAACAAAGTCCCAGATGAAGCCGCCGCACAGGTTGTCATATTTTTCCATAGCCTCCATATAATCAATGAAATTGCCGAGGCTGTTTTCCATGGAATGGGCATATTCGCAGAAAATGACGGGCTTTGTGTAATCGCTCTTTTTAACGGGCTTGTTGTCTGCCGCAAGGGCGTTGAGAACATTGTCAAGCGCGTTTATGGTGATTTCCTCGCGCTTTCCGAGCTTTTCAACCATCTTTTCCACCGGGTACATACGGCTGATAACATCGCTCTTGGTAAAATCAAAATCCCCCTCATAGTGGAACTGACGGGTTTTGTCAAGCTCCAGTGCCGCCTGCTTCATTTTCAGGAAATTGCTGCCGTCTCCTGCTTCGTTTCCGAGGCTCCACATAAATACGCACGGATGGTTTCTGTCCCTCAGCACCATGCGCTGCATACGGTCAACCACCGCGGCAGTCCATACGGGATTATCGCCCGGAACATCCTTTCTGCGTACGCCGTGCGTTTCAAGGTCGCATTCATCCATGACCCACAGACCGAACTCGTCACAGTAATCGTAAAAACGGGGGTCATTGGGATAATGGCTTGTTCTGACGGCATTGATGTTTGCGTGTTTCATAACGGTAAGGTCTTTTATGTAGGTTTCATCCGGCACGGTCCAGCCGGTATCGGGGTGGAAATCGTGACGGTTTACGCCTCTGATGAAAAGAGGCTTGCCGTTTGCAAATATTTTTTCGCCTTTTATTTCAATTTTTTTAAAGCCGATGCGGATGGCTTTATATGTGGTTTTACCGCCGCAGGTGAGCGCAAGAAGCAAGGTATAAAGCGCGGGATTTTCGCTTGACCATTTTTCGGGGGACAAAATCTGCTTGCTGAAAATAATGCTGCTTTCGCCCTTTTGCATCATCCTTTCGGATGAGCCGACGGAACTTTCTTTTCCGTCTTTTATCAGAAATGCTTCAATCTTTGCTATGCCCGCGTTTGCAAAACAGCGCAGCTTTATTTCAAGCTCCAGCGCGGCATTGTTGTATTCTTCATCAAAATCCGTAACGGCATAAAAATCGCGTATACAGGTTTCGGGCTCGCTGTAAATATAAACATCGCGGTAAATGCCGCTCAAAAACCACATATCCTGGTCTTCAAGATAAGTTCCGTCTGTATAACGGTAAACCACGGCGGTGAGCAGGTTTTCGCCGGGATGAATATACGGTGTAATGTCAAATTCATGCGGAGTGTTGGAGCCCTGTGAGTAACCGACATATTTTCCGTTTACATATACCTCAAGTCCCGCCTTTGCGGCACCGAAGTGAAGAAAGGTTTCTCTTCCTTCAAAGCTTTCGGGAACGGTGAAGGCTGTGCGGTAAACGCCGGTCTCCTGCAAGCTGTGGTCTATTTTCGGAATTTCGTTTTTCTTCACGCTTAACGCGTTGGGGTATGTACTGCAATAATAGTACGGCTTTGTGTAATCCTTCTGTAACTGCCAGACGCCGGGTACGGTGATGTTTTCCCAGCGTGAATCGTCGAAATTCACACCGGTTGAGCCGTCCGGAATTTCTCCGTCACCCTTGAACCAGAAGAATTTCCATGTTCCGTTCAGGCTTTTTTTGTAGGGTGAAGCGCCTCTTTCAACAGCTTCCTCCCTGCTGTCGTAGCACATTGCGAGAACATGACCGTCCTCTTTGTTTTCTTTGATAATTGCAGGATTTTCCCATATTTTCATATGAATTTTCCCCTTTACTTTTTATATAAGTCCGCAAGAGCCTTAAAGGCGGGCAGGGATTTTTCTATTCTTTCGGTGCTTACACAGTAGGCTATACGGATATAACCGGGCGTGCCGAAATCGTCACCGGGGACAAGCAGAAGTTCAAACTGCTTTGCTTTTTCGCAGAACGCATACGCATCATCCTCCAATGCCTTTACGAACAGATAAAACGCGCCGTCCGGTCTGACACATTCATAGCCCATTTCCGTCAGATTGTCATAAAGCAGATTCCTGTTTTTCTCATAAACCGAAATATCGGACACCGCGCCGATGCATTCCTTTATCACATACTGCATCATGCTGGGCGCGCAGACATAACCTAAGCATCTGCCCGCGCCGCACACTGCCGCGTATACATCGCCGCTTTCCTGCGCGTTTGGTGAAACGGCGATATAGCCTATTCTTTCGCCGGGCAGAGACAGTGCCTTGCTGAACGAATAGCACACTATTGTATTATTGTAGTAATTCATAACAAACGGAACCTTGACGGAGCCGTAAACCAGCTCCCTGTAAGGCTCGTCCGTGATTAAATAAATCGGATGACCGTATTCGCGCTGTTTTTTGTCAAGAACGGCGCAAAGAGCCTTTATGCTTTCCTCACTGTAAACCACGCCGGAGGGATTGTTTGGTGAATTTATGATAACACCCTTTGTGTTTTCGCTGATGAGAGACTCAAAGTCCGCAATATCCGGCTGAAAATCCGGCTTGCGCGGCATGGATACCTTCAATGTCGCGCCCGCGGATTGTGTGAATACCCTGTATTCCGGAAAGAAGGGGGCAAAGGTGATAAACTCGTCACCATCGCAGGTGAGAGCCTTTATTGTGATGGTGAGTGACGCTGCCGCGCCGCAGGTCATATAAATCAGGTCTTTATTCAGTCCGCAGCCGTGCAGAGAATTGAGGTAATCGCTGATTTTTTCCCTTACCGCCGCGTCACCCTGTGCCGAGGTGTATCCGTGCAGAAGCACACTGTCACCGTTTGTCAGAGCGCGTATGGTTTCGTTAACACAAGCCGGAGCAGGAACACTCGGGTTCCCGAGTGAAAAATCAAAAACATTTTCCGCGCCTATCTGTGCCGAACGCGCCTTACTGTATTCAAAAATTTCTCTTATAACAGAGCGTTTTTTTCCGTGACCTGCCATTATCTGTGATACCATTTTCCGTTTCACCTCAAAAATAACCAAATTACAGTTTATTATATTACATTTTGCTTGAATTTTCAATGATTTACAGGTATAATTTTAACTGAAAATAAAAAATCGGGAGCTGAACTATATGACGGGAAAAATCAATGTAATTTTTAATGAAAATATACAAAAAATCGGAAATGTATTTCTTTGTGAGCTTGAAAAAAGAGGCATAAAAGAATGTGAGCCGTGCGTTTTCCGCCTTGAAACAGAACTGTCGCTTGAACAGGAGGAATATGTGATTGAAAAAAACGGGGATGCCGTTGTTTTCCGTGCCGGAAGCGAAAAGGGGCTGATTTTTGCCATAGGGCGTTTTTTCAGAAAAAGCGAAATAAACGGCAGTACGGCATATATTCTGCCGTTGCTTTACGGCTCCTTCAAGCCGGAAAAGGCTGTGCGCGGTCATCAGATAGGCTACCGCGCCTGCACAAATACATATGACGCATGGGATGAAAAACAGTATTATACATATATGCTTGAAATGATGCTTTACGGGGCGAACATGGCGGAGTTTATTCCCGACCAGCCGGAAAATGAGCTGATGACGGACAGCCGCCGTATGCTCATAAGCTGTGTTGAAAGCGCGGACAGGCTTGGTATGTACACCTCGCTGTGGTATCCGAACGATAATTTATCGCCGGAGGAAACGGCGGCAAAGCGTCGTGAGATAATTTCCGATATTCCGTCTCTGGATGTACTTTTCATTCCCGGCAGCGACCCGGGTGATTATCCCGTAAAGGAGCTTATGGAAAGGGTGAAGCTCATAGCGCATGAGGTGCATAAGGTGAGCGGCTGCAAAATTTTTGTTTCCGCGCAGGCACCGCACAATTCACCGACATGGGGCGATGATTTTATTGAGGAAATGGAAAAGCTGCCGGAAGAAATTGACGGCGTTATTATGGGTCCGAACCATGCCATGCCGCTGCCGGAGCTTCGCGCCCGTGTGCCGGAGCGTTACCCCATTAGAATGTATAACGATATTACGCACAA
>JAKSQS010000053.1 GCA_024404055.1 Clostridia bacterium
GGACGCACGCGAACTGCGATAATAAGGTCTCCGGCAGGTCCGCCGTTTGCACCCTTGTTGCCGTTGCCGCGCATGGTTATCGCCTGTCCGTCGTCAATGCCGGCAGGTATGTTCACTTCCACTTCGGCGCGTTTGCTCTCAAAGCCCGTACCCTTGCATTTAGTGCATGGGGTTTTCACAATTTTACCCTTGCCGCCGCAGGTGGGACACGGCTTTTGTGAGCTCATCATGCCGAACGGTGTTCTCTGCTGCGTTGTCACCTGACCTCTGCCGCCGCAGGCTGTACAGGTTTCGGGGCTTGTACCCTTTGCCGCGCCCGTGCCGGAGCATTCCGAGCAGGTTTCCACACGGTTGACCGTTACGGTGCGCTTACAGCCCTTCGCCGCTTCTTCAAACGATACCGTAACAACAGTCTGTATGTTAGTGCCCTTGCGCGGAGCGTTTGGATTTGCCTGTCTGCCGCCAAAGCCGCCAAAGCCGCCGAACATACTGCCGAGAATATCGCCCAAATCGAAATCCATGCCGCCAAAACCGCCGAAGCCGCCGCCTGCGCCGAAGTTCGGGTCAACACCGGCATGACCGTACTGGTCATAACGCTGCCGCTTCTGCTGGTCGGAAAGAACCTCATAAGCCTCGTTTGCCTCTTTGAACTTTTCCTCCGCCGTTTTGTCACCGGGATTCAGGTCGGGATGATATTTTTTAGCTACCTTTCGGTAGGCTTTTTTTATTTCATCATCGCTCGCGCCCTTGCTGACGCCGAGCACCTCATAATAATCTCGTTTCTCTGCCATAATTTTTCCTTCACATTACACCGTAATATGTACCCGTGAATAAATTCTCACGGGTACATAATGTTTTACTGCTGTGTTTAATTAGCGTCGGTAAAGTTAGCGTCAGTATAGCCTGCGCCGCCGCCGAAATTGTTCGGGTCAAAGCCTGCGCCGCCCATGTTGTTCGGGTCAAAACCGCCCATGTTGTTCGGGTCAAAGCCCTGAGCGTTGGGGTCGCCCTGCGGTGCGTTTGCCTTATAGAGCTTTTCGGAAATCTCGTAGAATACCTTTGTAAGAGCCTCCTGCTCGTTCTTTATGAGGTTAATATCCTGACCGTTGAGGGCGTTTTTCAGTCTGTCAATGCCGGACTGGAGATTTGCCTTGTCGGTTTCGTCAAACTTGTCGCCTTCCTCGGAGAGAATCTTTTCGCACTGATATACCATCTGGTCTGCGCCGTTTCTTGTGTCAACCTCTTCACGGCGCTGCTTGTCTTCCTCAGCGAAACGCTCCGCATCCTTAACAGCCTTTTCAATATCCTCCTTGGACATATTGGATGAAGCGGTGATTGAAATGGACTGCTCCTTGCCCGTGCCCAAATCCTTTGCGGAAACATGAACGATACCGTTTGCGTCAATATCAAATGTAACCTCTATCTGCGGAACGCCCCTGCGTGCGGGAAGGATTCCGTCAAGATGGAACACACCGAGACTCTTGTTGTCGCGTGCAAATTCTCTTTCGCCCTGGAGAACATTGATTTCAACTGAGGGCTGATTATCCGCAGCCGTGGAGAAAATCTGGCTCTTCTTGGTGGGAATTGTGGTATTTCTCTCAATAATTCTTGTATTTACGCCGCCCATGGTTTCAATACCGAGTGACAGGGGCGTAACATCAAGAAGAAGAAGACCCTTTACATCGCCGCCGAGAACGCCGCCCTGGAGTGCCGCACCCATAGCAACGCATTCATCGGGATTGATGCCCTTGAAGGGCTCCTTACCCGTAAACTTTTTAACCGCATCATTAACAGCGGGAATACGGGATGAACCGCCGACCATAAGAACCTTATCTATTTCCGAAGCCGAAAGACCGGAGTCACTCATTGCCTGACGAACCGGACCCATTGTAGCTTCAACAAGGTCTGCCGTCAGCTCGTTGAATTTTGCTCTTGTAAGAGTAGCGTCAAAGTTAAGCGGTGTGCTGCCGTTAACCGCAAGGAAGGGAAGGCTTATCTGTGTGCTGGTAACGCCGGAAAGCTCGATTTTCGCCTTTTCCGCCGCTTCCTTTATGCGCTGTACAGCCATCTTGTCGCCGCGGATGTCCATGCCGTTTTCACGGTTGAACTCACTGATAATCCAATTCATAACTCTCTGGTCAAAGTCGTCACCGCCGAGACGGTTGTTGCCTGCCGTTGCAAGAACCTCCTGAACACCGTCGCCCATTTCGATAATGGAAACATCGAATGTGCCGCCGCCGAGGTCGTAAACCATAACCTTCTGTTCCGTTTCCTTGTCAATGCCGTATGCAAGAGCCGCTGCCGTGGGCTCGTTGATAATTCTCTTTACCTCAAGACCGGCAATTTTGCCCGCATCCTTTGTTGCCTGACGCTGTGCGTCCGTGAAATATGCCGGAACGGTGATAACCGCTTCTGTTACTCTGTCACCGAGATATGCTTCCGCATCCGCCTTAAGCTTCTGAAGAATCATAGCGGAAATTTCCTGCGGTGTGTACTTCTTGCCGTCAATATCAACGGTATACGCGCTGCCCATCTGACGCTTTATGGAAGCTATGGTCTTGTCCGGGTTGGTGATTGCCTGATGCTTTGCCGACTGACCGACCATTCTTTCGCCTGCCTTGTTGAAGGCAACAACGGACGGTGTGGTTCTTGCACCCTCTGCATTGGCGATAACAACAGGCTCGCCGCCCTCGATAACCGCTACGCATGAGTTGGTTGTACCTAAGTCTATACCTATAATCTTTGCCATTTTATTTTTCCTCCGAAATTGAATTGTTTATTTTTAATTTATAATAATCAGTTTGCCGCCTTAACCATGGCAGGACGCAAAATTCTTTCACCGAGCTTATAGCCCTTTGCGAAAACCTCTGCCACTGTTTCATCACCGAGCTCTTCGTCTTCAATGTGCATAACCGCGTTGTGAAGCATGGGATCGAACTTATCGCCCTTTTCTCCGAACTGCTCAAGACCCGCCTTTTCAAGCACCGCCGTAAATGATGTGAATATCATTTCAACACCTGCTTTATATGCTTCAAGGTCATCCGCCGGAGCGTTTCTCGAACGGTCTATGTTATCAAGAACAGCCAGCAGCTCCTTCATTATGTCCGCCTTTGCGTCCGTATAAGCCGCCGCCTTTTCTTTCGTTGTGCGCTTTCTGTAATTGTCATATTCGGCAAGGGTTCTCATATGCGCGTCCGTTGCCGCCGCGAGGTTCTTTTCAAGCTCTTCAATTTTCTTTTCAGCCTCGTCGTTTTTCTTTTCTTCCTTCTTTTTGCCCTTTTTGGTTTTCTTTTCCTCCTCGGGCTTTTCCTCCGCGTTCACGGTTTCTCCGGTCTGTTCTTCTTTGATTTCGTCCGTACTCATATCGTTCTCCTTTATTCGTTAAGACTTTCGGTAAGCAGACCGCCCAAAAGTTCCGTAAGATATTCTATGCTCGGAATAAGCCTTGAATAGTCAAGCCTTGTCGGTCCGATGATACCTATGGCGCCGCCGTCCTTGTCCTTTATATTATATCTTGCGATAATCATGCTGGTGTTTTCAAGCTGACGGTAGATATTTTCGTTTCCGATATGAACCGTAAGCCCTTTTTTGTCCGCACTCACCGCCCGTTCAAGCTTGTCGCTCTGGTCAAGGAATTGCAGCATATCATATGCATTGGAGCTGAACTCCCTATGGTGCAGAAGATTCTGTCCGCCCTGCAGCCTGATTTCCGCCTGCACCGCCTGTCCGGCAAGGTCTGACAAGACCGCAAACATCGGAGACATTGCCAAAGCGTTTTCACCGAGTGAAGCCACAAGGGTCTGTATCATCACCGTACCCATATCACTGACGGGAAGACCCGTGAAGCTGTATTCGCACACCTTTCTGAATATATCCAGCATTTCGCCGGTGATGGCAGTGTCGGTTCTGCAAACACCTGTTTTAACAATTCCCGCCGAGGTCATCAGCACCACCATGGCAGTGCGTATGCCTATGGGAACAATTTCGATTCTTTTGATTACTGCGCCTGCGTCAACAGGCATTGTCGCTACCGCCGCACAGTTTGTTATCGCCGCAAGCACCTCACCCGCCCGGGCAATCAGCTTTTCGGGGTCGCCCTCGTGAGAAAGGCTTTGCCGCATAAGCCGCGCCGCCGTTTCATCAGGACTTCTTTTCGGCATAAGACGGTCAACATAATACCTGTACCCCTTGTTTGTGGGTATGCGTCCCGCCGAGGTGTGGGGCTGCTCAAGATACCCCAAATCGTCAAGCTCCGCCATTTCGTTTCTGACGGTTGCAGACGAAACAGACATCTGCATACGCACCAGCAGTGCTTTGGAGCCGACCGGCTCACCGCTTTCAACATAAAGCTCCACCACACAGGCAAGTATCTTTTCTTTTCTTTCGGAAAGAGCCGTAGCATCCGCCCCCCTTCGCACTCTGTAACCTGTTAGCACTCTGTATGCAAGAGTGCTAACCGCTACACAGTTTACGCCGAAAACATCCGCTTGTCAAGTACTGACAGGTATTTTTTTATTATTTTTCCTTTTTTGTAAAGCAAAATGCGCCGTTTTCATAGGTACAGGCAAAGCTTCCGTCCGTTGTCACCGTACCGTCAAGCATAAGCTCTGACAGCTTATCCTCAATTTCGGTCTGTATGGCGCGGCGCAGCGGTCTTGCTCCGTATACCGGGTCAAAGCCTTCGTCCGCTACAGCCGCCACAGCTTCATCCGTAAAGCTTACGGTAATATCCATGGCTTTAAGCCGCGCACCGAGAGAGTCAAGCATATTCCGCGCTATATGCCTTATATCTTCTTTTTTGAGCGAATCGAAAACGATTATTTCGTCTACCCTGTTAAGAAATTCCGGTCGGAAGCTCTTTTTGAGCTCCTTCATCACCGCGTCCCTTATTCTGCCGTCGTCGGGTACGCCCTTGTTTTCCGTAAAGCCGATGGATGAGCCGTTCTCTCCCGTTATCATCCTTGCACCTACATTGGAGGTCATAATGATAACGCAGTTTTTGAAATCCACGCGCCTTCCCTGTGAATCCGTCAGTATGCCGTCGTCAAGTATTTGCAGCAGCATATTGAAAACATCCGGGTGCGCTTTTTCTATCTCATCGAAAAGGATAACGCTGTACGGTTTTCTTCTCACCTTTTCAGTCAGCTCACCGCCTTCGTCGTAACCGACATAGCCCGGCGGAGAGCCCACAAGCCTTGAGGCATTGTGCTTTTCCATAAATTCCGACATATCAAAGCGGATAACTGCGTTTTCATCACCGAACATCGCCTGCCCGAGTGCCTTGCAAAGCTCCGTTTTTCCTACGCCCGTCGGACCTAAAAATATGAATGAGCCCATGGGTCTTTTCGGGTCCTTCAGTCCGCTTCTGCCGCGCCTTATTGCGCGTGACACTGCCGAAACCGCCCTGTCCTGCCCGACAATGCGGCGGTGCAGCTCGCTTTCCATATTAAGCAGACGCTGACTTTCCTCCTTTGTCAGCTCCGCAACGGGTATTCCCGTCCAGCCGGAAACAATCTGCGCAACCTCCGGCGCACCGACCTCGCCGCCCATATTGACGCTTTCCTCTTTCCATTCGGCACGCGCCACGGTTATCCGGCTCATAAGATTTTTCTCTTCGTCTCGTAAGGCTGCCGCCTTTTCAAACTCCTGTGAATCCACAGCCGCCTTTTTCTCGGCTGTTATATCTTTTAATTGCTGTTCAAGCTCCTTTATATGCGGCGGAGCCGTGTACGCACGAAGTCTTACCTTGGATGCCGCCTCGTCAATCAGGTCAATCGCCTTGTCGGGCAGATACCTGTCCGTAATATATCTTGACGACATTTTTACCGCGGCAATAATCGCATCGTCCGTAATTTTCACCTTATGGTGCGCCTCATATCTGCTGCGCAGTCCCTTGAGTATTTCAACACTTTCATCCTCCGTGGGCTCTCCCACCTTGACGGGCTGAAAACGCCTTTCAAGCGCCGCGTCCTTTTCAATGTGCTTTCTGTATTCCTCAATCGTGGTGGCGCCTATCATCTGCAGCTCGCTTCTTGCAAGCGACGGCTTCAAAATGTTAGCCGCGTCAACCGCACCCTCCGCGCTGCCTGCGCCGATAAGCGTGTGAACCTCGTCCACAAACAGTATAACATCGTTTGCCTTGATAACCTCGTCCACCGCCGCCTTTATGCGTTCCTCAAAGTCGCCCCTGTATTTTGTTCCGGCAACCATGCCTGTAAGGTCAAGCGCAACAATTCTTTTGTTTCTCAACAGATCGGGAACCTCGCCCTGTGAGATTTTCAGCGCAAGTCCCTCCGCAATAGCTGTTTTTCCGACACCCGGCTCACCTATCAGACAGGGATTGTTTTTTGTCCTTCTCGAAAGGATCTGTATAACCCTTTCAATCTCCTTTTCCCTGCCTATCACCGGGTCAACGCTGCCCTTCTGCGCAAGCTCCGTCAAATCTCTGCCGTACTTGTCAAGCGTGGGTGTCGCTGTGCTTTTTGATGATTTTTTCTGTGAGGGTGAGGAAGAAAATCCGCTCCGCCCGTTAGACAGCTCACTGATAATATCCTGTGAGGAAACTCCGGCCTCATTTATAATCTGCGAAGCGGCGCAGTCCGTTTCACGAAGCAGGGCGCACAGCAGATGCTCCGTACCCACATAGCCCGTGCCGCCTGCCGCCGCGTCCGACATGGCAGACTCAATAATGTGCTTGCACCTCGGTGAAAAATCCTCCGGCGTGAGCACCGTGGGTATTCCCACCCCCACATTTTTTCTTATTGCCGCGTCCGTGCCGGTGACTGTTATTTTTCTTTTTTCAAGTGCCTTCGCCGCGTTGGTGGAGTCCTCGCGCAAAAGTCCCATCAGCAGATGCTCACTGCCTATATATGTGTGTCCGTAATCCTCCGCGCATTCCACCGCCGCATTCAGTGCCCTGTTGGCTTTTTCCGTAAAGCCAGTAAACTTATACATTCAATCACCCCGTTTACCTCATTCAGCCGAGGGCGTCTCTTACCGTTTTCGCCCTTACCGCGTCGCGCTGCGCCGCGTTCAGCTCTCCGCCGTTCGCCGCGTTCACCGTTGCCGGCTGTGTTGTCATATAAAGCTCATTAAGCTTATTTATATCCGCATCTATCAAGCCCTCGCATATGCCCAGCCTCACCGCCGAATACAGCTTGGTATATTCCGCAGAGGTCATCAGATAAGCACTTTTGAGAATACCGAAGGAGCGGTATATTCTGTCAATTGTTTTTTCATCCTTAACAAGCGATTTTCGCGCCTGTCTTTCCTGGGAAGCAATCTGCAAAACAATGGATTTAAGATTTTCCGTTGCCGCCGTTTCGCTGATTCCGAGTGTTACCTGATTGCTCAACTGATAAATGTCCCCCGCCCCGTCAGCGTTGGCACTGCGAAGGGTAATTCCGAGCTTTGCCACCGTGGCGGCAAGCCTTGTCATATTGCCCGCCGCAGCAAGTGCCGGCAGGTGAAGCATAACGGAGGCTCTCATTCCGGTGCCGAGATTGGTGGGACACTGTGTCAGATAACCGAGCCTTTCGTCAAAGGCATAGTTCAGGTGTTTTTCAAGTATATTATCCGTTTCGTCTGCCTCGGCATAAGCTCCCTCAAGGTCAAGACCCGGCTTTATCACCTGAAGACGGATATGGTCTTCCTCGCACAGCATCACACTCATGCTTTCGTCACCGTTAAGCAGTAAAGCCCCGTCACTCTTTGATATAAAATCCGCGCTGACAAGATTTCTTTCCGCAAGGGAAACCGCCTGAGCCGCGGTAAGCGTGGAAACGGGTATATATGAAAGCTTAACGCCTTCGCCGTCAAGTATATCTCTCACCGTTTCGCATATTTGCTTTTTTGTTTCCCTGTCAAGTCTCACCGGGAAAGGATATTCCCTTATATTTCTCGCAAGTCTTATCCTTGTGCTCAATACAACATCGGACTCAGCGCCCGTCTGTGAATACCACATCATTTTGTTTCCTCTCCCTTCATTTTCTTTATTTCGTCCCTAAGCTGCGCCGCAAGCTCAAAATTCTGCTCGCTGACTGCCTTTGCCATTTTTTCCTCGGCAGCCGCTATTTTCTCCTGCACGGTCGGCTCCTTTGCGGCTTCACGCTGTGTCCCGGCCTGTGTAATATGCGCCATATTCGGTATTTTTCCGCTGTGTCCGGCTTTGCCGTGTATGCGCTGAACGGAGGGCAGCAGCCTGTCGAAAAACTTTTCATAGCACTGTGCGCAGCCAACCTTGCCAGTTTTGATTATATCGTCAAACGAGCAGCCGCAGCCGGAGCACCTCTCCGTCCTGCCGGAGCTCACCGCAAGGGGGTTGTCCCCGAAAAAGCTTGTGAATATATCGGATATACCGAATCCGAAATCTCCGAAGAAATCGTTATAGCCGAGCTCCCTTGCGCATTTTGAGCAGAGGTGACTTTCTCCCGTTTCTCCGTTTATAACTCTTTTGATATGGGTCGTTGCTTCATATTTTCCGCAGTTCTGACATAACATTATAATTCACTCCTTTTTATTTCTGACATGAAAGCAGCATTTGTTTTATGACCGTTGCCCTTACTCTTCCTCTTATCTGCGGCGGAAGCTGCCTGTAACAGCCTTCACCTGATGCCGCAAGCAGCAGCCTTGCCTCATCCTCATTTAAAAGCTTCTGATAAAGCAGATTCCGTATATGCGCCCGGCAGGTGTTTTCATCAAGGCTGTCGCCTATTGAATTTATTACGTGCATCAGCATTGCACCGTTTTCACAGCTTATTCTTGTTATCCTTATATATCCGCCGCCGCCCCGTCTTGATTCAACCGAATAGCCTCTTTCCGGGGTAAAGCGTGAGGAAATAACATAATTTATCTGACTTGGCACACAGCCGAGATTTTCCGCAAGTGTGTTTCGCTGAATTTCCGCCTCACCCGACTCTGTGAGCATATCGTAAATCATCTGGGCGATTACATTTGACAGGTTCATTTTTCTCACCTTCCTGCAAGTTTGACTTTGACTTTCTTTGACCTTGCAAACAAAGTATAACCGATTCAGACGCAATTATCAAAGGTCAAAAAAGGTCAAATTTGATTTTAAACCGTGCAAATTTAACTTTTTTCTTGCGTTTTCTTTGATTTTCTCATTTTTTCTTGATTTTTTAAATTTTTAAAAGTCAGATTTTTTTCTGACCTTTCTCTGTCTGCTCTGTTATTCAGATGAACGCCACGCAATATATCAGTGCAGGAAAGGTCAAATTCTTCCGAAAACTCCGTATCTGAATGATACTGACCTCTTGCATACATTTTCTTCACCGCCTGTAACACTTTACATGAATTTACATATGATGTAGTGAAAGATGAAAGGGGGAAACGAAATGGCCTGTAACAACTCACTGTTCTCGGGAAGCTGCTGCACATGGATAATCATTCTTCTTGTTATCCTTGTTCTCTTCGGCGGAGACCTGCTCGGCTGTCCGAACAGCAATGAATACGGCAACGGCTGCGGCTGCTGCGGCTAACCCGTAAAAACAAAAAAGTATGGATTTTGAGTTCAACCGGAATCCATACTTTCTTTTTTTGTCCGGCACGCAAAAAAGCTGTGCCGTCTGATAATCAGTTCATTGTCTGCTGAGTATCCGAAACCTTGCCGTCCTCACCGTCAATGATTTCCGAAGTCTTTTCGGAAACCTTTTCAGACAGGCTTTCCTTGGTGGTTGTTTCCGTTTTTTCCGTCGTTTCCTGTGCTGTGGTCTGCTCTGCCGTGCTGACTGCCGAGGACGGAGCCGTTGTTGTGGTTGTCATTGCAGAGGTCATATCCTGCACCGCATTGTTTGCACAGGCTGCAAGGGCAAGCACCGCCACAATAACAAGAATGATTGCAAGTATTTTTTTCATGTCGTTTCCTCCGTAAATCTTCTTGCTTATATTATATTCACTGTACATACCGTTTTATTCATACATTCAAAAATTTTTAATAAGACTTTTAGCTTTGGTTAAGGTTTCGCCGTTATAATAAAGCTGCACCGGGGAGAAATGCGAATCCCCTCTCGCAGCTCCCGGCGCCCCCTCTCTTTTTTCATAAATACCTCCGTCAACGCGCGTGCGTTGAGCAGAACACGGGCGTCCGCTGCCCGTGTTTCTGTCTGTCAGCGGCATATTCGGTGCGGAACAAAAAAGGAATATTGACTGAAATGTATTTTCATAATATAATTGATAATTGAAATTGAAAGGATATGGTTTTATGAGATTGCTGATTGCAGAAGACGAGCAGGAGCTTGCCCGTGCACTGAAAGCCATACTTACCCACAACAATTATTCGGTTGACGCCGTTTACGACGGCGCGGATGCCCTCGACTATGCCCTTGCCGGAAATTACGACGGCATTATACTTGACATTATGATGCCGAAGAAGGACGGCATAGAGGTTCTGCGTGAGCTGCGAAGCCGCGGCAATTCCACACCGGTGCTGATTCTCACCGCAAAAAGTGAAATAAGCGATAAAATCAGCGGCCTTGATTTCGGTGCCGACGATTACCTCACAAAGCCCTTTGATATGGGTGAGCTGCTTGCGAGAATACGCGCCATGATGAGAAGAAAGGCGGAATATATGCCCACTCAGCTTAAATACGGCAACACCGTTCTTGACCGGGAAAGCTACATTCTCAAGGCAGACGGCGGCAGTGTCAGGCTCGGAAACAAGGAATTTCAGATGACGGAAATGCTTATGCTTAACCCAAATCGCGTTATATCCACGGAACAGTTTATGGAGCGCATATGGGGCTTTGACTCGGACGCGGAAATAAATGTGGTATGGGTATATGTTTCCTATATGCGCAAAAAGCTTGCCTCCATTGGCGCGGATATAGAAATAAAGGCACTGCGCGGGGTCGGCTACACACTCGAACAAAAAGCATAAAAGGATGATTCTAAATGATACGCCGTTTACAGAAGAAATTTATCAGGATTACCATGTGCAGCGCTTTTGCGATACTGTTTATACTTTTAAGCTCGGTTAACTGCATATACATTTATTTCACCTGTAAAAGCACCAACGACACCTTTGAAACGCTTATTGAGCATAACGGCAGATTTCCCTCCGCACGGCAGAAGAATGAGCCCGGGCGCGGAAACCTTGAAACGCCGTTTAAGACCCGCTATTTCGCCGTTCAGACTGATTCAGCCGGAAATGTTCAGTATCTCTCCGTTGACAAGGTTGCCTCCGTAAATATTCAGGACGCGCTTAACATAACCCACAAAGTGCTTTCAAAAGAGAAAAAGGAAGGGACAATCGGCATATATCGCTATAAAATCGCCGAAAAATATTACGGCAAGCTGATAATATTCATTGATTGCCGCGACCAGCTTGAAACCACAAGGGTTCTTATTATCGGCTCATTCATTCTTATGGCATTTGTTATGCTTGTGCTTTTCGTTCTGGTATACTTTTTCTCAGGACGCGCCATGCAACCCGTTGCTGAAAGCTACGACAAGCAAAAGCAGTTCATCACAGATGCCGGGCACGAGCTGAAAACTCCGCTTTCAATCATTTCAGCGAACACGGATGTTATCGAGATGTGCGGTGACAAAAGCGAATGGACCGAAAGCATCCGTCATCAGGTCAGCAGAATGGACACTCTTATTAAAAATCTTATCATGCTTTCGCGTATGGACGAGCAGGAAACGGACAAAGACTTTTGCGTTTTTGACATCAGCAATGTTATCGCCGACGCAGCCGCCCCCTTTCGCACACTTGCCCAAACGCAGAACCGGCACTTTGAGCTTTCCGTTCAGCCCGATATAAAATACAACGGTAACGAGGAAGCCATAAGGCGGCTTGTTTGTGTGCTTTGCGACAACGCCGTAAAATACTCCGGCGACGGCGGAGTTATATCCGTTAATTTTTACAGAAAAAACAAAAATCTCATTTTTTCCGTTTTCAACACCTGCGAAAACATAGACAGGAAAAATCTCGAAAAGCTTTTTGAACGTTTTTACAGGGCAGACTCATCCCGCAGCCGCTCCACGGGCGGTTACGGCATCGGTCTTTCCATAGCAAAGGCGGCAGCAGATGCCCACAAGGGAAAAATCAAGGCGGAAAGCACCGACGGAAAAAGCGTTACATTTACACTCACCCTATAAATACCCTTTTGATTAAATACGGACATTAATTTCCGATATTTTCTTCACATTTTTTCATTTCAGGTATTGACAATCACTAAAAAGTCTGCTATATTATACAAGCAGTCGCGAGAGTGGCGGAATCGGCAGACGCGCACGTTTGAGGGGCGTGTGTAGCAGTACGTACGGGTTCAAGTCCCGTCTCTCGCACCATATCGAGTATTCATAAGGGATTTGACTTATGAA
>JAKSQS010000054.1 GCA_024404055.1 Clostridia bacterium
ACATCGGGCGCGGCGTGCGAAACGGCAATAGCCGTGTGCTCCCACAGAGTATAAATATGGTGAAAATTCTGTTGGTCAAAGCCGATTTCCTTTGATATTTCAGGCAGAAAGACGGCGAATACCGGGGCAAATTTCATCATTACATTATATACATTTTTGCCGGTTATCAGCTTTTTGAGCTCTGCGTAAATCCTTTCCGCGGAAAGGTTGTTTATAAGACCGCGGTTTTTTATTATGCTCTGTGCCGTCTCTTTTTCAATTTCAAAGCCGAGCACGGAGGAAAAGCGCAGTGCGCGCAGAATACGCAGCGCATCCTCACCGAATCTTTTGTCGGGGCTGCCGACACAACGGATAATTTTATTTTTTAAATCGGCTTTTCCGCCGAACATATCCGCAATTTCACCGGTTACGGGGTCAAAAGCCATGGCGTTTACGGTAAAATCCCGGCGCGACAAATCCTCATGCAGGCTTTTTGTAAAGTGCACATAATCGGGGTGCCTGTTGTCGGAATATTCACCCTCGGTGCGGTACGCGGTTATTTCAACACTTGTGCCGTCAATAAGCACCGTGAGTGTGCCGTGTTTAAGCCCGGTTTCAATAACGCGAAAGTCCGTAAAAGCTTTTTTCATTTCATCCGGGGAAGCGTTTGTGGTCATATCCCAGTCATCGGGAGCTTTGCCCATGAGTGTATCTCTTACACAGCCGCCTACGGCATATGCCTCATAGCCGGCTTCGCCCAGTATACGGGCTGCTTTTATAATATAATCGGGTGCTTTCATATTTAAGTGTCCTTTCTTTTAATCCAATATATCATAAATTAAACACGGAGGCAATATGAATATTCAGATTTTCGGAAAAAGCAAATGCTTCGACACCAAAAAAGCGGAGCGTTATTTTAAAGAGCGCAGAATAAAATATCAGTATGTTGACCTTTCAAAATTCTCCATGAGCAAGGGCGAAATCAAAAGCGTGATGTCGGCGGTCGGCGGACTTGACAATATGCTTGACAGCGAATCTAAAAGCTTCAAGTCAAGCACTGTTTCCTACCTTGCGTATGAGGAGGATAAAATTGAAAAAATTATGCATGCACCGCTGCTGCTTAAAACCCCGATAGTCAGAAACGGGAAAAAAGCGACTGTCGGTTACTGCCCGGAGATCTGGGCGCAGTGGGAATAAAACCTGTTATTATCCACATTGAAGCAGGCGGCATATTCGTTTTCGTCAAAGGAAAAAACAAAGCTGCCGTACTCATAATCTCCGTTTTGACATTTTTTTACGGCGTTCGCGCATTCATCGTCCGTAAGCGTTGTGAATGTGCGGCATACATTTAAAAAGAGCTTTTCCATGCCGTCACACGCCTTCGCGCCCGTGACGGAGCATGAGCTGATTTTGCGGCTTTCGGCATTTTCACGCACTGTGAGCATTACAGTGCCGTTTTCCATGTCAAAAAAACGGGCATAGACCTTTACACCGTCTTTTTCATACTTCAAAAATTCGGAAACCTCAAGCTTTTCTTCACATATGCTGCTGAAATGCGAGGTGAAGCCGTAAAGGTCGTCCGGCTCCTGCGAAGAACAGCCGCATAAAAGAATGATAAGCAGCAGACACGGGAAAATACATTTTTTCACATAAACACCTCCCATGAAAGACTATTCGGCGGTGAAATGCGATATACTGCGAATTAAAAATATTTTGAGAATGTATTTATGAAAGTAGCAGAACGCAGCGAAGGGTGATATACTGGATTTGTAGGGGACGAAAGGAGACGGCCTCGTGCCGTATCATATATATGGAAAAAAACATCGACAACCTGCTTAAAGAGGTTAAAAGAATACATTTTATCGGTATTGGCGGCTCTGGGATGTGTCCGCTTGCGGAAATACTTTACAGGTTCGGCTATGAGCTTTCGGGCTCGGACAACAATCCGGGTGATAACATTGACAAGCTGCGCTCAATGGGCATACCCGTTGTAATCGGTCAGAAGCCGGAAAATATAGAGGGTGCGCAGATGGTTATTTATACCGCCGCCATTCTGCCGGATAATCCGGAGCTGGTTGCAGCGAAAGGCTCCGATATTCCGACCTTTGAACGCGCAAAGCTTTTCGGCGCGATAACCCGTATGTATCCCGACTGCATCGGCGTATGCGGCACACACGGCAAAACCACCGTTACATCCATGATAACGCAGATTATGGTGGAAGCAGGGCGTGACCCCAGCGCGGTAATCGGCGGAAAGCTGCCGGTTATTGACAGTCACGGGCTTGTGGGTCAGTCTGAAACGCTTGTATGTGAGGCGTGCGAGTTTAACGACCATTTTCTTGATTTGTCGCCTGATGTGGCTGTTATTCTCAATGTGGATGAAGACCATCTTGAATATTTTAAAAATCTCGGCAATATCATAAAGTCATTTAATACCTTTGCGACTATGGCGACAAAGGCGGTTATATATAACGGAGATGACGAAAACACCCTTGCCGCTGTATGCGATGTTAAGACGAAAAAAATATCCTTCGGCAGAGGCGCGGAAAATGATTATTCTTGCCGCGATGTTGAATGGGTTAACGGCTCTTATGCCTGCTTCACCGTTACGGCTTACGGTGAAACGCTGGGCACGGTGGAGCTTTCCGTTCCCGGGGAGCACAACATTATTGACGCACTTGCGGCAATTGCAGCCGCAATGAATGAAGGCGTACCGTTTGAACAGTGCAGCGCGGCATTGAAGCATTTCGGCGGCGCGTCAAGACGCTTTGAAAAGCTGGGCGTGTTTAAAGGCGTTACCGTGGTTGACGACTATGCGCACCACCCCAAGGAGCTTGAGGTTACTCTCGGCTGTGCGATGAAGCTCGGCTATAAGAGAGTTTTTGCGGTTTTTCAGCCCTTTACATTTTCAAGAACAAAAATGCTGCTTGACGATTTTGCACGGGTGCTGTCCGTGCCGGATGTCTGCGTTCTGACGGAAATTATGGGCTCACGCGAGGTGAACACATTCGGCATCAGCACGGATGATTTAGTCGGCAAAATGAACAATGCCGTAAATTGCCATACCTTTGAGGGCGTGGTAAACTATCTTGTTGAAAATGCCGGAGAGGGCGACCTTGTTATCACTTTAGGCTGCGGCGACATATATAAAGCGGCTAAAATGTATATCGAAAGGCTGAAATAATAATTTTGCGGGCGTCTGTCATTTTTGCAGACGCCCGTTATATATCGGAGGGAAAAATATGGCGAAATTCACCGCGTTTCTTTTGTCGTTGCTTATTACACTGTATTCAGGCGCATTGAACTCGGCTGAAACCGTGCAGTCAGTGCTGGATTCAACAGGTGTTCCCTACGCTCTTGCGGCGCGCGGGGCGGCAAAGCTTGTGCGACTTATTGAGCAGGAGACGCAAAAACAGCCGGCAGAAGGGGAGTACAGAAAGAAAACGGTTCTTGACAACACAAAAGGAGAGCTTGTTACGGATGAAAATGAAATGATAACCGCAGAATGGCTTATGAACGAAATAGTTCTTACAAGCGGCAGAGAGTATACAGACCCGTTTAATGATGTTGATGTGTCTCTCGTGCTTGCCGGAAACGGCGTGAAATATACCGTGCCCGGGTTCTGGGACGGCGGCAGTACATGGAGGGTGCGTTTTGTCTGTCCGTCTGAGGGAACATGGTATTATAAAACCGTCTGCACCGACGGCGGGAATGCGGGGCTTGACGGCATAAGAGGAAAGGTCGTATGCCGGGAATACAGCGGCGACAAGGAAATTTACCGTCACGGCTTTGTTACAACATCCTACGGCAAAAAATACATAACCTATGATGACGGAACACCGTTTTTCTATCTCGGAGACACACACTGGAGCTTAGGCGATGAAACGGTTGACATGGTGAAGGCTATTACAGAAAAAAGAGCCGGACAGGGCTTTACGGTTATACAAAGTGAGCCTATCGGCGCAAAATTTGACTTTACGGACGGAATTAAGCAAAACGATATGCCCGGCTTTGCCGATTATGACGCAAAGTTCAGGGCAATTGCGGATGCCGGACTTGTACACGCAAATGCCGAATTTTTCTATCCTGTGTATATGCACACTTTGATTGAGCGGTCGGGCGGCTATACGGCAGACGGATATTTGTCAGACGGTGCAAAGGCGTATCTTGAAAAAGCAGCGCGTTACTGGGTTGCCCGTTACGGCGCGTTTCCCGTTATGTGGACCTTGGGACAGGAGGTTGACAACGATTTTTACTCGAGCGGTAATTCCGTTGTAAGCTGGAACAGTGATAACAATCCGTACAAGCTCCTTGCTAAATACATGGATAAATATGATGCGTATTCCCATCCGCTTTCGGCGCATCAGGAGAATTGCGGCAGCACGGCGGCATACGGAAACGGCGAGAATACGGGAGAAAAACTGAAAGCATATAACAAAGCCTCACCCTCCGCGT
Source organism: Clostridia bacterium (assembly GCA_024404055.1). Taxonomy (GTDB): domain Bacteria; phylum Bacillota; class Clostridia; order Oscillospirales; family Acutalibacteraceae; genus UBA6857. The sequence continues at coordinate 4,435 of JAKSQS010000054.1, forward strand.
TCAGAAATGTGAAGGCGCATAGCTGGTATGCGGCACAGTGGTCGCCGTCACTGACAAAAAGAAGCGATTGCCGTGTCGAAAAGGATTACTGGTACAATTCACAGGGCAAGCCCGCTGTTAACTATGAGGGCAGGTATTGCGGCCTCTGGACAAAGAATTTCGGCTCAAGGATGCAGGGCTGGGCTTCATATCTGAGCGGTATGTTCGGCTACGGCTGGGGCGCGCATGACACATGGAGCTATCTCAATATTTATGACGAGGAAAATGACTCCTCCGACGGTGTTGATACAATAACCTCTGCCGAAAAAATCAATGCCACATGGGAGGATGCGCTTGAATATCCGTGCTCATATCAGGTGGGTTATATGAAGCGTTTTTTCACCTCATTTGACTGGTGGAATCTCATTCCGAGATTTAATAACGCGCTTTATTTCACGCCTGACGCAGGCGTAATGTATTACGCGGCAAGTAACGCCGGCAATTCCCGTATGGTGCTTTATTTCTATTCATTCAGCGATGAAAGCATAGCCCAAAAGCCGAACGCGAATATTTTTGCCGGCAGTATGACCGGCACGGTGGGCAGCCTCGAGCCGTCAACCGAATACCGTTACAAATGGTTCAATCCGTCCACCGGGGAATATTCAGCCGAGGGAAGCTTTGTTTCCACTCCGTTCGGCACTTACACAATAGGTCAAAGAAGCTTTAACGGACAAAGTATGTCGTGCGACATGGTATTTTATATGTATAAATAACAGGGAGGATGTTGAAAATGTTTGATTTTAAAAGCGTTCCTCTGCCGCCTTATTCCCGCATCGAGGACATTGTAAACAGTGTTACCCATGCAGCCGGCATACCGTTTGTAATTGTTGCGGCAGTTATGCTGCTGGCAAAAGACGGCGCACAAATTACAGGAAAATATATTGCGCAGGTTATGATTTACGCGGTTTCCATGTTCATCGTCTTTTTCGGCTCCGCATTTTATCACGGCTTAAAGCCCGGATATGTCAAGCAGGTGTCAAGGGTTGTTGACCATTCCAATATTTTCTTTATGATTTCCGGCACACTTACGGGCTTTTATTCGTTCGCGGTGGCTCCGCTTAATAAGCCGCTTGCCGTCGGTATGATTACCGCCGCATGGTGCGTGACGGCTGTCGGCGTTTTCCTGACATTTATGAATCAGGAAAAATTCAAATGGGTTCAGCTTATTTCATATGTTGCCCTCGGCTGGAGCGCGGTTGTCGGCATGGTTCCGATATATAAAACAGGGGAAGCAGGAAAAGTCTTTGTATGGACTGTGTTTGCCGGAGGAATTATGTTTACTTTAGGTGCGGTGCTTTATGTTATCGGCAAAAAGAAAAAATATTTTCACGCGGTGTTCCATGTGTTCATCCTGTTCGGTGCGATAACCATGTTTATTGGAATGTACAGATATATATAAGTAATATACAATAAGCTCCGGCGGTTTTCTTTACGGAAAGAAAACCGCCGGTTGTTGTTTGTTTTTATAAAAGTGAAATACAGATTGTCCGCAAGCGCATTTTTATTTATTCAGATTAACCTGCGGCTTGCTGACCGAGAATTTATATACGGTGTTATAGTCGTTATATACGCAAAGGTTAAGCGTTTTTCTTGTGTTGTTATACACGGCACTCCAAAGTGTGGAGCAGATATATCCGTTCATATCGGAATCCTTAAGTGAAACGCTTTTGAGCATATTCATGGCTGTTTTTTCGTTTGCAACACCCTTTGTGCTTTTCAGTTTTTTCATAACTGTATCGTATCTGTCATGTCCTAAGGCAAGAGGGTCGTCCACGCCCTCGGTGAGATAGAAATTCGTTGCCGCCATATAGTTTACCTTGTTGGTCTTGCTCTTTGCCGGATAAAGCACCTTCATTTCGCCGTTTACATATTCAATAACAGCCGTGTTGCCCTTTGCGTCTGCAATCTGATAATGATATGTACATTCGCCGAAAAGATAATCTCTCATGTCGTATTTTGCGAACAGTGCAATTGCCTCGTCCACCGTTGCAGCCCGGTCAAGCACGGCGCGGATGAGTGTTGAGGTTGTCAGATTGGGCTTTTCCGTCATCTGGAAAACAGGGTCCGTTTCAAGCTCCAGAATGCCTATGCTCAAGCCCTTTTCGTTAATTCCGTCAAGCGGGAAGAACGGTGCTAAAAGGGCGGGGAACTTGTTGCCCTGTTCAGGCATATAATTTTCGCCGTATGCGAAGAAATATAAAGAAACGGAGGAAATACTTGCGTATCCGTTTTTCGGGTGTGTCCATACAAGGAGATACGGGGAGTCCATATAGTCAAAATTTCTGCTGAAAATATAGTCTCCGTTACTGCTTACGCTGTTGAAGGTGGTACAGCCGAAGTTGCCGAAATCGAACAGCAGCTTTCCGACCTCATGCGTATATATCTGCAAATTGGTTGAAAGCCCGTTTTCAAGTATATCGTCAAGGTCATACTGATAGGTATAATCCATGGTATAAAAATTATCCGTTACCTTTTCTAAAGTGGAAAGAGTCTTTGTTTGCTCTGCCCACAGGTCGGGAACGCCGGACAGCGTGATAATCATTGAAAGACACCATGCGAGAAATTTTACAAAAACTGACAGAACCGTACTTAACATATTTAACCTCCGGAAATTTTCTCTAATAATATCAAATCCCGGAGGTTAAGTCAATTATTATTTAATTCTTTTTTAAAAAAATTTTTTATTCGTCTGTGCCGGTTATGCCGCCGATGTCAACAATGGCATTTCCGCCTGTAACGGTTGGCAGCTTGCCGTCCCATTTCTGTATTTTTTCGTATTCCACAAGCGTTTCACTTAACGATTTTGTAAGGAGCTGATTTGCCTTTGCCTGTGCCTCTGCCTTGGCGGTTATGGCATCTGCTTCCGCCTGTGCGGCGATAACCTTTTTCTTCGCCTCAGCCTCGGCAATTACAATCTGCTGTTCCTGTTCGGTTTTTGTTTTAATGAGATTCTGTTCGGCTATCTGCTTTGCTTCAATCGCGGAATTAAATTCCTGTGAAAAGTCGAAATTGATTATATTCAGCTTTTCGATTGTAATGCCGTATTCGCTCACCTTGCTTTCAAGTGTCTCTTTTATTTCCTTGCTGACCTGTGCGCGTTTTGCAATAAGGTCTTCCGCAGTATATTTTGCCGATACCGATTTCATGCTTTCCTGCACTGCGGGCAGCAACACGACATCAGAATAATTTCTGCCGATGTTTTTATAAATTCTTGCGCTTGAATCAAGGGCAACACGGTAGTTGACCGCAATTTCACTGCTTATTGCCTGCAGGTCCTTTGAAACCGCCTCCGCATCAACCTCCTGCTTTTCGATTTTGTTTGAAATGATTTCAATGCTCTGCACAAAGGGGGCTTTGAAATGAATACCCTCGCTGAGTACACGATCCGATACCTTGCCGAGCGTTACCACAACGCCGGTTGAGCCTGCCGGAACTACCTTGAAGCATGAGCCCACACCCGCGACAATGAGAACCGCAATGACGATTACGATGATTTTTTTGAACGAAAATTTCTTTACCTTCGCTTCTTTGAATGTTACTGTTTCCATAATTTTCCCTTTCCTTTTATAAATTGAGCTTTTTAAATTCCGCTGTTGCGGTGTTTTTTATTTTTGCTGCCTGACAGGCAAGCACCATAACGGTGAGTGAAGCCTCCAGCTTTTTTCGTGCACCCTCCACGGGCTCGGCATAGTCCGAAAGCTTTCTGCACACAAGCTCACGGATTTTTTCGGCATTTCCGTATTCGCCCTGCGGAACCTCGGCGTTTATTTCGCACAGAAAAGAGTACAGCCGCCTGTCCGGAATAATATCGTCGCTCCTGTCGTCAACCCTGCCGTTTATATATGCCATGAGTGCAACTATTTCATCAAGCTGCATGGCTCCGCGCAGCATATTGATTAAAAAAATGCGTACAAGCTGCTGCTCGCCGTACCGTTTTCCGCCGGGACTTTCCACCCAGCCGCGTTTCACCCAGTTTTGTATGGTGGAGCCCTGCAATCCCGTGACCTCCGTAACCTGCGAAAGGGTGAGCCCGCCTGTTATGCCTATCAGCGGTTCTATAACGCAAAACGGGTCCTGCGCCGCGTTTTCGGTCATGCGCAATACCGTACCCGGAATTTCATCGTTCATTTTAAACACCTCCGCTTCGGTTTTAAATAACTTCACTTGCGTTATAAAGATTATATTATAAGTTCATATGAACCGCAACTCTCAATTTATGATGATTTGAATTACTTTAACAGTACAATATGATAAAAGCTTTGTTTTTCTTCGTTTTTCGCTTATTTTTGCGCTTTTTCACTGTATAAGGAAGCAGGCTGTTCTTGTGTTTCAATAATAAGCTTTCCGCCGTTCATCATTTCCTTTGCGGTGAAACGGAGCTGTTCAAGCTCTTTTCCGTTTAAAAACGCCTTTTTCGTATATATCCCGTTTCCGCGCCGTTCCACTGTAAGCGTTTTTTCGCCGGGAAGGTGCAGCACGGTTTCTGAAAATGCAGGGGAGCCTATAAGCATAAGATTTTGTCCCGTAACGGGAAAAATGCCTATGCAGTTCCATATATAACATGATGAAAGTCCGCCTGAGTCGTTATTACCGGGTATGCCGCCTCTGCCGTCTGTGAACATATATTTTCGCATTAAATAGGCAATTTCGCACACTCTGTCCGTTCTTCCGGCATAGTAATAAGCATACGGCGTTTCCATATCCGGCTCATTATTAAAGCCCTCAAACCTTGTTTCAAGGCTTTCCGGGTGGGTAAATCCGAAAAATCTGTCAAGCAGAGCAACAAACTCCTCTTTGCCTCCGGCAAGCTCAATTCGCTGCTCCATATCGTTCATAAGTCTGAACGAATAATTCCATACATTACCCTCATAATAATCAAAATCCGCTTTCATAAGCCCGGTTTCAGGGTCGAAGCATTCCTGCTGACGGTGTGAAAGGGCGGTTATCTTTTCGGGCACGGGCTTTGAAAGCTCTTTTCCGAGGTCACATATTGCTCTTGCCGCCTCTGACGCGTCCGCAAGGTGAGTAAGCCTTTTGGGTAAAGTGCCGGAATACAGATATTCATAGTCATCGCGGCACATATCGTTTATGCAAACATCAAAAAGCCTGTCATAATCCGCTTTTACGCCCCTGTAATATGCATCGCATACGGAATGCTCCGCAAGCATACAAGCCTGACTGCTCGGCTCGTGAAAGCCCTCCTTCATAACAACGGTATGCGGCAGTCTGCCTGTATTTATCCCGAATTTAAGAAACGATTCCATAATTTTTTCGCTTATTTCCGGGCAGAAAGTGAAAACAAGAGGGAGCTGGGTTTTGTAAATATCCCACATTGTCGAATAATCAATAACAAACCCGTCTTTTCCTTCAAACGGGGACTCCGTGCTCCTGTCAGAAGGCTTTACAAATGAATGATAGAGGTTGGAATAAAATATTTTTTTCTCCCTTTCGCTGTCCGCGGTTATCTCGATTTTAGAGAGAACCGCGTTCCATTTTGCATAGGCGGCGTTTCTCACCGTGTCAAAATCCCCGTCGTCCGTGTTGAGAAGCTTTTCGGCGTGTTCTGCGGAAAGAAATGATACGGAAAGTCTGCCCGATACGGTGTTTTGCTCCGAAACAAAAACAACACCGTATACATCCTCTCCCTGACCGAAGGATATTTCGGCTTCGTTTATTATCTCACCGTTTTTGGTTATAGCGGCTTTATCCGCGCAGCAAACACGGTAAAAGAAATATTGAATAAGACCGTTATGGTTTATTTCGGCAAACACCTCACTGCCGGAAATGATTTTTATTTTACCGCCGAGAGGACGGAAGTATTTTGCGTCATACTTAAAAAGACCGTTGTTTGTGAAATCGACTGCGATTTTGCCGCCCTTGCGTGGAAATGTGAAACGGTGAAGTGCAGCGTTTTCGCTGACGGTGGTTTCGTATTTTATGTTGTCCTGTGTTGTTACGCTGTAATATCCCGGCTGACCGCACTCCGCCTTGACAGCGCAGCCTTCTTCGTTATCGGTCTCACTGAAAAAGGCTTTGGTGACAGCGTAATTATAATAGTAGTCAATTGCCCCCGTTCCGCTTTGATGAAAATGTGACAGACCGAAGCAGCGCACCCCGTTTTTCAGCTTCGGCAGAGAGGCAGGGGAGTAGTTGCCCTCGTTTTCGCCGTAGCCCGTGGGATAACCCGTTGTATACATACAGCACGAGTATTTTCCGAACGGCAGGGTGGCGGCAGGGGTTGTGTTGCCGGAAATTGCTTTCACAAAATGCCATGTGGCGGCAGCACCTTGCGGCTCGGGCAGGTTTATTTCGCCGCAGCCGTGAAAAACATCAACATATTTGCATACATCCATATTCGTTTTACCTCAAAAATACAGTTTTTGACATTCTATCATATATTGCCTTAAAAGTACAGGAATTTGCACCGATTTGATAAAAAACGGATAAATTCAGAATTATTAAGAAAAAATTGCAATTTACTATTGCATTTTGAAAAAATCTGTGTTAATATCACTCTTGTGAAATATTTCCACATATCAAAAGAAAGGGTAATTTTATGGAAAATCAGACAAGAATTTTACTTGCAGAAGAAAACAGCGATTTTGCAAAAAGCTGCGCGGCAAATTTACGCGCTAACGGATACCGGGTAGATACAGTGCCGAAGGACGGTGCACAGGTCATTGAAGAATTAAGAGAAAACTGTCCCGATGTGCTTCTTATGGACACCTTTATGTCTACGGTGGATGCGATGGGTGTGCTCAATGAGATGAAGAAAATGAAGCTGAAAAAGAAGCCGTTCGTGATGATACTTTCGGCGGTTGATAACTCTCTGTTTGAACAGCAGCTTTTAGGTGCGGGGGCAGATTATTATTTCTTAAAGCCATTTGATATCAATGTTATGGCGCAGAGAATCAGGCAATTCACGGGCTGGGAAAGCTGTATGCCGGTATGTGAAAAGAATACATCGGCAAAGGATGACCTTGAAATCATTATTTCGGACATCATGCATCAGCTCGGAGTGCCTGCACACATAAAGGGCTATCAGTATTTACGAACGGCGATTATGCTTTCCGTAGATGACCCGGAGCTGCTTCATTCCATAACGAAAATTCTTTATCCCGAGATTGCCAAAATGTATAAAACCTCTGCCTCAAGAGTTGAAAGGGCGATACGACACGCCATAGAGGTAGCCTGGGACAGAGGGGATGTGGATGTGCTCAGCGCGTATTTCGGCTATACCATTCAGAACAGCAGGGGAAAGCCCACAAATTCCGAATTTATTGCCATGATAAGCGATAAGCTGAGATTAAGACTGAAGGTATCATAAATTTTTTTACGGCTGTCTGTGAAATGACTTCACAGACAGCCGCTTGTCACTGACAAAATGCCGAAGTTTTTATTCAATCCCTAATATTTCCACGGCGTTTTCTTCGCCTGTCAGCTCAACGCTTTTCAGCTTTTTCTGAATTATGCTGTTTCTGCTCTGCGCTTCATCAAGGCTTTTGCCTGCTTCTTCTATTTTACGCCTTGCTTTTTCAAGGCTTTCACCGAACTTGTCATACTGCGCCTTTGCCGCTGCAAGCAGGGCACGGATTTCTTTTGCCTTTTCGTTTACAGCGATGGCGCGAAAGCCCATGGCAAGTGAGTTTAAAAGTGCAGTTACGGTTGACGGACCTGCTATCATAACAGAAAATTCACTTTGTATTCTTTCTGCAATGCCGCTGCCGGAGCTGATTATTTCATTGTAAAGACCCTCCGTTGCAAGGTACATAATGGCAAACGGCGTTGTTGCGGGCTCGTTGATATATTTTGAAATATCCTTTGCAAAGCCGAGTACACGCCTTTCAAG
>JAKSQS010000055.1 GCA_024404055.1 Clostridia bacterium
AAAGCTTTTATTAAATATTGTATCTTTTTTCCTCAAAATATTTACTTTTCATTTCTATTGTGATAAAATCAATTTCAGATTATGAACATAAAAGGAGATGTTTATTTATGATCGTACTCAATAATTATTTGTGCAAGGGGTGCGGATATTGCGTAAAGTTCTGTCCCAAGCAGATACTCAAAATGGGCGAAGAGAGAAATAAACGCGGTTTCTTCTATCCCGTTGTTACAGATAAGGAAAAATGCATATCCTGTGCGATATGCGCTTCCATGTGCCCGGAGGGCGCAATTGAATTACCTGCGAAAGGAGAAGAATAATATGGGCAAGAAAAGCTTTATGAAGGGCAATGAAGCCATTGCCGAGGCTGCCGTAAGGGGCGGCTGCCGTTTCTTCGCGGGTTATCCCATCACTCCCCAGAATGAAATTCCTGAATATCTTTCATGGCGACTTCCCGAGGTGGGCGGCTCTTTCGTACAGGGCGAAAGCGAAATTGCTTCCGTAAACATGGTTTACGGCGCGTCTGCCATGGGTATCAGATGTCTTACCAGCTCATCGGGTCCCGGCATAAGCCTCAAGGCGGAGGGTATTTCCTATCTTGCCGGTGCACAGCTTCCGGCGGTTATCATCAATGTCAGCCGCGGCGGTCCCGGTCTGGGCTCAATTCAGCCTGCGCAGTCCGATTATCTTCAGGCAACGAAGGCACTCGGTCACGGCGGCTTCCACACTCTTGTGTTTGCCCCCAACACCGTTCAGGAGGCGGTTGACACCGTTTACGAGGCATGGGAATATGCGGAGAGAGACAGAAATCCCGTTTTTATTCTGCTTGACGGATGCCTCGGCAACATCATGGAAGAGGTTGAGCTTCCCGAGATGAAGGAAATCAAGCCCGAGGATGCGCCGGAATGGAGCCTTTCAAGAAGAAACGGCAGAGATTATCAGAACGGCATTACCTCCATTTATACAGAGCCCCTGCTTGAAGGACTTAACGCAATGGCAGGCGAAATGTATAAGCAGTGGGAAGAGGACGATGTTAAGGTTGAGGAATTTATGGTTGACGATGCCGAATATGTTGTTGTGGCATACGGCATAGCCTCCAGGGTTTCCAAGGAAGCGGTTATGAAGCTTCGTGAAAAGGGCATTAAGATAGGACTTATCAGACCGATTACCCTTTATCCCTTCCCCAAGGCAAGCATCAGAAATCTTGATTATTCAAAGGTTAAGGGCATTATTGATATTGAAATGACAATTCCCGCGCAGATGCGCGATGATATTGAGCTTCAGGTTATGGGCAGATGCCCCGTTTACGAATACGGACGCAGCGGCGGCTGCCTGCTTGACGATGACGGCGTTTATGAAGCGATTGAAGAAATTATTACAGGAGGTGCTGACTGATGGCTGAATATGTAAGAGGTACTTCTCTTGCAACCGCACCCAGCGGATATTGTCCCGGATGTATGCATTCACTTGCGACAAAGCTTGTCGCGGAGGTTCTTGACGAGCTGGGTCAGGCTGAAAATTCACTTAATGTTATTTCCGTCGGCTGCTCCGCGCTGAACCTGCTTTACTGGGGTCAGGACTATGTGAGCGTTGCCCACGGCAGAGCTCCGGCTGCGGCGACAGGCGCAAAGAGAGCTAACCCTGAAAGGCTTGTTTTCACCTATCAGGGTGACGGTGACCTTGCGGCAATCGGTCTTGCGGAAATTATGTCCGCCGCAAACAGAGGCGAAAACTTTACGGTTATTTTCGCAAACAACCAGACCTACGGTATGACGGGCGGTCAGATGGCTCCCACCACGCTTATCGGTCAGAAGACCACGACCACGGTATACGGCAGAGACCCGGCAACCACGGGCTATCCGTTCAAAATGTGCGAGCTTATCGCGTCGCTTGAGGCTCCGGCTTTCGTTGCAAGATACGCGCTTAACTCCCCCAAGGGCGTTAACGACGCAAGAAAGGCAATAAAGAAGGCGTTTGAAATGCAGCTTGCCGGCAAAGGCTTTACATTTGTTGAGCTTCTTACAAACTGCCCGACAAACTGGAAAATGAGTCCCTTACAGACCATTGACTATATGAATACAAACACCATTCCGTATTTCAAACCCGGCGTATATAAGGATAAGGAGGCTGAAGCATAATGAAGCAGTCATTTGTTTTTTCAGGCTCGGGCGGACAGGGAATTATGAGTGCGGGTATCACACTTGCACATACCGCCATTGATATGGGCAAGCACGCGACATATCTTCCCGAATACGGTCCCGAACAGAGAGGCGGCAGCGCGAAATGTACCGTCGTTATCAGTGATGATGAAATCGTTTCTCCTCTTCCCAAGCAGTGCGACAATCTTATTGTTATGAATGAGCAGGCATACGCGAAGTTTGAAGAGGATATAAAAGAGGGCGGCGTTCTTCTGATGAACGCAAGCCGTGTTTCTGCGAAAAACCGTGATGATGTCAGAGAAATTGCGGCTCCCGTTGACGACATTGCACTTGAGCTCGGCAGTGAAAAGGCGGCAAATATCGTTCTTTTAGGCATCCTCATCGGTGCTACCGGTGTTGTAAGCAGAGAAACACTTGCAGCTTCTCTTGAAGAAAAGTTCAAGGACAAAAAGCCCGGTATTCTTGAAATGAACCTTAAAGCCCTTGATAAGGGTATTGAAATAGGCGAACAGTATAAATAAAAGGAGATTATTATTATGGCAAAAATAGGTATTGGCTCATGGGCAGGTAAAATCAATGTAAGACTTGCAAAGGGTGAAGTTAAGTTCAAAATTTCCGAAGATGCTAACGGCGACTATAAGATTGATGTAGCTCTTCCCGGTGCTCTTAAGACTGCGAAGATCAACTTCTTTGACCTCGTTGAGGGAGAAGACGGCAAGACCATCACCGGCAAGGGCAACATTTCCGTTCTTCCCGGCAGAAAGCTTGAAGGTGCGTTCACCTTTGAAGAGGACACATTCGTAGGCGAAATCAAGGCTCCTGTTGTAGGCAAGATTAAGATTACGGAAGGTCACAGAATAGCTGAATAATTCCTTAAATAATTAAATGCGGCTGTAAAAAACATTCGTTTTTTACAGCCGCGTTTTTGCTTTTGTTATTTGCTTTTAACCGTTTCCTTCTTTTCGGCTTTTTTCAGTCTCTTGTTATGTATGCCGCCGAGACCGCAGGCAACGCCGAAAAATACGCCTGAAAGAATTACAACCGCAGCGACAAGCAGAAGCACGCCGATTGTTGAATCATAGGGCTTGTCCTTGAAAAGCATAGCCCACATCTGCTGTCCGTTCAAAAACGGATAAGGATAAAATCCGTCTTTAGCGCCGAGTATTATGCACATAATGAAATAGCATATGGGATAAATAAGGTCTAAAAGTGCATATTTAACCTTCGGAATAACCTTGTCAACCACAGGGAAAAACCACAGCGCAGTGAAAAATACGGGCGTGATAAGGTGGTTCCAGATGTTGATTACATTGGAGAACCATATACCCTTTTCCATCGGGAAGGACTGGCTGAACGGAAGAAGAACGGTGAAATAGATAATTCCTGTTACGGCAATATTCAGCGTTACAGCACCTCTTAACCATTCGTTATGTGTGAATTTGTAAAGCGGCTCGGCACCGAAAATGCCGATGGCAAACAGGATGAGATAAACATCAACAAGTATATTGGATTCGTTTGTGAACATTCTTAAAAATGTTATTCCGCTGATGTCGTTGGTGATTATCTTGTTTTCAATCAGAAAATCCATGCGCGGACGGAGAATTGCCTCGTAGCTTGCAATATGATGCGTCATAAGCAGAAGACCGAGCACACCGAAGGCGAGCATTAAAACGGCAAAGCCTTTTTTTTCAATTACTGTTTTGTTTTTCATAAATATCCCTCTCTTTATATAAGCTCTGTTGCGGCTTTATATGCTGTTTTTGTTGCGTTTGCAATTCTGCCGACCTTTGCGTTGTCACCTATATCAACGGTTTTAAAGCCGGCGTTTTTCAGCTCCTCTGAAAGCGATGTGTCGCTTTTTGAGCCGAGGGCAAGCACCACATTATCAACATTATATACATTCTCACAGTTGATTTTCGTGCTTCTTGTGATGATTTTATCGGAATAAATTTCCGTGAGCTTTTCGCCTGTCTTGATTTTTGTGCCTTTTGAATAAAGCTTAGGCAGAATATCGTCTGTATGCTGCATCCATGTGCCGGGTGCAATGCTGTCAGCCATTTCAATAACAAGTGTTTTGCAGCCGCATTCGTTAAGATATTCGGCTGTTTCAAGTCCCGTCATGCCGGAGCCGATAACCGCAACCTTTTTGTTTTCAAGCTTAACTCTGCCTGTCAGAACATCCTCAAATGTGATAATATCCTCATACCTGTATTCGCCGCCGAAAACGGGTACAAAGGGCTTGCTGCCCATGGCGCAGAACACGGCGTACGGATTATATGAGGCAACCTTTTCTTTGGTTGCCGGAGTGGATGTAAGAATTTCCACACCGTTTTCTTTGCAAAGTGCCGTGAGGTCGTCAATCAGCCAGCCTATTTTATCCTTATGGGGCGGTGCCGAGGCAAGGTTGAGCTGACCGCCAAGCTTTTCGCTCTTTTCAAGCACGGTCACATCAAAGCCGCGCAGCGCAAGCACATATGCGGCGGTAAGTCCGGCTGCGCCCGCACCGCAGACGACAACCTTTCTGCCTCTGCCTGTTTTAACGATTTCTCTGCCCTCATTGCCGACAAACGGGTTGACGGCACACTCGCCGTGTCCGCCGACATAGGCATTGTTCTGCATGGATTCAATGCAGTTCAGGCAGCATATGCAGCGACGGATTGTTTCGCCGTTTTCCGCTTTTTTCGCCCAATAGGGGTCTGCAATATGCGGTCTGCCCAGAGAAACAAAGTCCTGCGTGCCCTCCTGAAGCTGCTGCTCTGCCTGCTCGGGGGAGCGGATAAGGTTTGCCGCGATAACGGGAATGCTTACAGCGTCCTTAACAGCCTTCGCCATGTATTTTCTCCAGCCGGGCTCAAAGGTAACAGGCTCAAGCCAGTAGTTGAAGGTGTCATAGCCCGCGCTTGAAACATCAATGGCATCAACCCCGAGTGCCTCGAGTGCCTTTGCGATTTTAACGCCTTCCTCAAGATTGTAGCCCTTGCCGGGCTGTCCTATGTAGCTGTAACATTCGTCAACGGTAAGGCGCACTATGATGGGAAAGTTCTTTCCGCATTCTCTGCGAATGCCGTTTATAATGTTGGTTATAAAGCGCATACGGTTTTCAAGGCTGCCGCCGTATTCATCCGTTCTCTGATTAGTCACGGGGCTGAAAAACTGCTGAATAAGATACCCGTGGGAAGCGTGCAGCTCCACACCGTCACAGCCGGCGCGCTTAACTCTTACCGCCGCATTGATAAAATCATTTTCAAGCTGTTTTATTTCGCTTTTGCGCAGTGCCCTGATTCTGCCGCCGGAAAAATATGCCGGGTCGCATTTTGAAGGCGCAACGGCTGACGGCACGATGTTGTTTTCAAGCATCGGATGCGCCACAACAGGCGTGACCTTGTAAAGCAGCTTTCCGTAAATTCCTTTGGTTAAATCCTCCGCTTTAGCCGAAAGCGGAACCGTACCCACAAGCAGACCCACATTCTGCCTGCCCGGATGGTGAAGCTGAACGAAGAATTTCGCGCCGTGACGGTGAAGCCGCTGTGCAAGCTCGGCAAGCCCCGGAACATTTCCGTCTGAGCTTGCGGCAGGCTGCGCGAAGGCGCCCGCGCCCGTTCTGTCGTTCACACGGGTGATTTCGAGAATTATCAGTCCCGTGCCGCCCTTGGCGCGTTCCTCATAATAATCCATCATTTTTTCGGTGGTGTTGCCGTTAAACTGACCCATACCCATGAGCATGGGAGCCATAACCACCCTGTTTTTTATTTCGCATGAGCCTATTTTCATAGGCGTGAAAAGCATTTTATCACTCATCCCACTTTTTACCTGTTCCGTTCTTTAAATTTTTCTTAAATTCGTTGAATTTTATCTTTTCAAGACCCCAGTATACGGTTCTGATAGGAGGACAAACGCCCATAAGCAGCTTTGAAAGACCGAACAAAAAGCACGGACTTACCTTGTCTTTTCCGCTTTCGATGCCGTCAACCATTTTCTTTGCAACAACATCAGGCTGCTGAACGGGGAAAGGCTTTTTGAACTGAATCGGACTTGCCGTCGGGAAGAAATTCGTGTTTGTTGCCACGGGATAAAGGCAGGTAAGCTGAACATTGTCCGGCTTTTCAAGCCTTACACCCTGCTGAAAGCCGTGCATTGCAAATTTTGACGCGCTGTAAATCGTAAAGCCCGGCATTGCCATTTCGCCTATGGCGGAAACGGTTATGGCAAAAATGCCCTTTCTTCCGTCAAGATATTTCACATATTTCTGATAGGAATAAATCGGTGAGAACACATTGGTTTCAAACATTCTCTGTACGCGGTTCCAGTCAACATAATTCATTTCTTCATAGTAAGGGTATCCGGCATTTGCATAGAAAATGTCAATAAACGGGAAGACTTCCTCCGCCTTCGCGTAAATAGCGTCCACAGCCTCCTGTGACGAAACATCACATTCCATAATCGTGACCTTATCCGGGTCGAATTTCACAAGATTATCGGTTTTCTTATCCACACAAAGGATGCGGTTGTTGCCCCTTATCAGCAGCTTGAGAACCTCAAGCCCTATTCCGCTGTTGGCACCGGTGAGAACAATGTTTTTTCCTGTAATCATTTTTACCCTCCGTAAAAGCTTATTATTGATGTCATTGTACCACATACGCAAAAGAATTTCAACAATTTGAGAGCATATAAATATATTTGATTTTTTTCTGAAAAAAGGTAGCGAAAAATTTATTAAAGTGGTAATATATAAAAAAAGCAAAAGGAGAACCCGAAAATGAATAAACCTGTAATGGCTATACAGTTATACACCTTGAGAGACCATATACAGACCGCGGAGGATTTTGACAAAACGCTTGACAGGCTTGAAAAAATGGGCGTTAAGGATGTTCAGATTTCCGGCATAGGCGATTTTCCCGCCGAACAGCAGGGCGAAATTCTCAAAAAGCACGGCATTAAATGCTGCATTACACATAAAGGCTTTGAAAGAATGCTTGAAGACCTTGACACGATGATTGAAGAGCACAAGGCAATTGAGTGTGATGCTATGGGAATAGGCAGTGCCCCGTCGGAAAGCAGGGGAAATGTGCGCACTATAAGAGAATTTATTGAAAAGGCAAACGGCGTAGGCAAAAAGCTGAAAGAAAACGGCATGACCTTTAACTATCATAACCACGCCTTTGAGTTCCACAGACTTGATGACAATGTTAAATGCATGATGGATTTTCTTATCGAGGAGACCGACCCCGAATATTTCAATTTCATTCCCGATGTGGCATGGATTCATTACGGCGGACAGAATCCCGTTGATGTGCTTAAAAGAATGAAGGGCAGAGTGAAGGTTCTGCACTTCAAGGATTATGCGGTTGACGAAAACGGATTCAGAAAATTTGTTTCTCTGGGTAAGGGTGTTGTAAACCTGAAGGAATGCTATGAAGCCGCCTGTGAGCTCGGCATACCGTACATTGCCTATGAACAGGACTGCGACTGGAAAGACGGCGACCCCTTCCTTTCAACAGAAGAATCGTGGGAATTTATGCAGTCTCTTTTAAAATAAGCTTTTAACACTTGACACGGACATATTTTTTGAGTATAATAATCAGCGGTCTGAAAAGACCGCTGTATGCCTTCGGGTTTTATTAAATGCCCATATAGTTCAAGGGATAGAATAAGGTCCTCCTAAGGTGTTGCTATATCCAAATGCCCTGTTAGAAAACGCGAGAAAAACCTGCAAAAAGGCGAGAAAACACGAGCTTTCAAAACTCATTTCGGCATCCGTTTCGGTTTTGGCACCCGATTTGGCACCCGCGTTTCGTTCTTTTGAAGTAGTGTGCCTTAAATTAAATTCATATTTTTTCTATTTGTCTCCGTAGCTCAGTAGGATAGAGCGTTCGCCTCCTAAGCGATGACAACTACTATCGACAAAAGTCAAAAGTAGATAGGTTTGCAGTTCGATACACCAAAAATTTCATATATGTGCTTGTAGCTCAGTTGGATAGAGCGACTGCCTCCTAAGCAGTAGGCCGGGGGTTCAAGTCCCTTCAAGCACGCCACCAAAGCTCTTGTTTTGATCACAAGAGCTTTATTTTTTTCTGGTGGTTGTAATCCATAATTTTTTTGGCACGGCAGACACCATCAAAATTTCTTGCTAACAAATGTTAGCAGAAAAACGGCTATTTTGGGCCCTTGCAAACAAATTTGCAAACATTTGGGTACTTTTTTACCAACAATTCCTGCTAACACAAAATGGGCAAAGGTTTGATTAAAACGAAAATAAAGCATTATAAATCTCTTATAAAACAACTAAAAACAAGAGAAAACTATGTATTGAAAGTAAACCAATATAAAAATTCAGTAAAAAAAGACCACGGAAATTTTTTCCGTGATCTTATAAATTATTTGTTAAGCAATGCTTTTAACATATTCATTAATTCAGGCGATTTTTCAAGTGCTTTAACAAGTTCAATAGCATCACTTGAGGAATTTGCTGATTCATTATCAGAGTTGCTATTTTGTCCCTTATAGAAATCGTGTTCAAGTTTTTCGGTATTTATTCGCCTATCATCATCCATAATATGTGCATATCTGTCAGTGACCATTGTAGCTTGTGAATGCCCTGTATCGCCCTGAACAGCCTTTATATCGCCACCACTAAGTCTGAGTTTGTATGTTGTACTTGTGTGTCTTAAACTGTGAAATACAACCCTTGGAAGACCATTATCATCAATTAACTTACGAAAAGCATTTGTTATTACTTGTCCTTCCATTGGCCTTCCGCTTGGATGACACATAACCAAGTTATAATCAGTAAATTCATCACCGAATATTTCAGACAGTTCTTCTAATTCGGCTTTCCTTTCGACAAGCAAATTAGCAACTGTTTTCGGTAAATACACTTTTCTAACACTTGTTTTGGTCTTCGGAGGTTTAAGAATAAGGACTGTTGTATTTTTGGGATAAATTGCAGGAAATCTATATATCATTTCATCTGAACCCAATTTTTCAAGAGTGCTTTTTGAAACTCGTTGCAACTCTTTGTTAATATAGATATATGCCCTGTTATTATCGATACTATCTTGACTGATGTCAATACAATCCCATGTCAACCCCAGCAATTCACCTACTCTTAAAGAACAGGAAAATGCAAGGTTTATAGCAAGAAACAGAATAGGGTCGGTGCAACAATCAAGAGCTTTTGTGAGAGTATCTATATCCCAAACCTCTCGCTCCTTTTCTGCTTTTTTAGGAATCGTGCAATTAATGACAGGATTATGGTCAAGCAATTCCCATTTTACAGCTTGATTAAATGCACTACGAAGCAGTTTATGGATGTTTCTTACTGTTGATGGAGTAACGAATTCTGATTTTGAATGATGGTAACGGGTTTCTTTTGCTTTTACTTTCAGTAAATCATCATAATATTTGTTCATCATTCGGGTATTTACATCTGCGATTTTGATTTTGCCTATTATCGGAACAATATAGTTGTCAATCAATCCTTTGCAACCTTCGTATGTTGAAGGTGCCCAAGTTTTTAAGCCGTAAACCGTTACATATTCATCAAGTAGTTCTCGCACCGTTCTTGCATTAGGTACAATCAAAGAATTTGTAAGAAGCAATGATTCAACAGTTTTTTGTCGAGCTTTTGCTTCAGCCATTGTGTTAAATGTTTCCCAACGTTGTTTTATCTCTCCATTCTCATCAGGAGCACGATAAACCACGGAGAATTTACCCTTTCTTTTATAAATAGAAGCCATTATCTATCCTCGCTTTTCTTTATTTTTTTATAATGAGTCTGATTTGCATACCATGTTTCAAAGCTGTCTATGTCTATTCTTAATTGTCCGTCTGCGATAAATGACTTAAAGACCTTTTTATCAGTTAAACAGTAAAGGGTGTTACGCAAAGCTATTCCGAGCATATCTGCAACCTCTCTTGCTGAATATGATGGAGGGAAATCGCTTCCCGGTAGTTCACCGCTAACCTTTGTATATCTGAACTGCCTTCTATACCATAATTCATAATCGCATCTCTTTACACAAGTATGACCAGAAATAATATATGTTTTTAATTTTTTCGACCCGTACAAAAGACTTCCACAATCATTGATACCTAAATCTCTTTCGATTTCATCTTTCGTAATATAAACACCAAGCTTCCATCCGGGATTATCACCTGTAACTTTTTTGTAATGCAACTGATTTGCATACCATTCTTCAAAGCTGTCAATATACACCCTGAGAACACCATGTACCTTAACTGTCTTGAAATAATTTTTCTGTATTAAGTAGTACCACTCGGTTTTCTTAAGCCCTAAAAGCTTGCCCATTTCTGGTACAGACATTGTGGTTTTTTGTTTCGATGGTTTTGGTTCAATTTCCATAATCAATCTCCTTTAGAATAAAGTCAGGGTTTATCACCTGACTTCATTCTACACATAATAATAACATTTGTTAAATGTGCGATTTTCGGATTCGCACATTTATTTTTTTTGATTTGTATCAAGCCATTCATCGAAACTCTTCTTTGAAATACGAATGTTTCTACCAACACGAACAACATTGAAAAGGTTTCTTTTTATCAGCGAATATGCGGTCGGCATACTGATGTCAAGAATTTCTTGAATTTCAGTGACGGTATAAGTTCTTTTTTCAAAGCCAGTTTCACGATTTGATTCTTCTATGCTTTCATTCACTGAGTTTATTTCATTATCAAACATTGACAGCCTCTCTTTTTCTGGTTAAGGAATAGTTATAACCTAATCTGATTTTACATATATCACAGAACTCTTTATCACATGAGTAATGATTTACACGATGTATGGCATATTTTCCTGAATCAAATTCTTTTTTCAAACATGTAGGACATATCGTCATTACATTGAGTGGTCTGTTTCTTTCGGAGTCCCAAAATCCCATAGTTTTTTTAACAGAACGCCAGAGTTGATTTAGTATTATTTCATTCGTTACAGTTCCAATATACTTTTGTAATTCAGATTTATTGACGGTTCTAACCTGTTCAATAAGAATCATAGATGCTCTTTTTAATCCAAAATGTCTGCCGAGATAAACATGTGAAGGAAGATATCCTTTTTTTATTACAGAAGTAATGGGTGCTACAATTACAGTCGGACTATTCTTGCTGTATTTATCATCCTGAAGAACGATAACAGGTCGAGACCCATTTTGAATTGAACCACCATTTATACCAAAATTACAAGTATATATGTCACCATGGCATATAGTTCTTTTTGTGTTCATTTTATTCCTCCTTATATGTAATCTTTGAGTTCTTCTCGAAGAAAATCTTTTATTCTTTCAAAATGTTTATACACATTAGCCAAACAGGTGTTGAGCTCTATTGATATTTCATTAAAGCTTGCTCCCTCCATAAAAAGAAAACATATTTGTTTTTCAATCTCTGAAAGAGCATCAATTTTTTCATACAATTTCTTATAGAGAACTTTTTTCTCATAAAGCAGATCAGGTGAGTTATTGTCAACAAGGCAATTATCAACGGAGGTGCACTTATCTTGGTCAATATTTTCAAACATTTCATCTAAGGAAACGCAGTTTAAACAACTGTGTTCACAAAGATTACACACCATAGGACAGAGTGCTGCAGCTTTGCTGTAACTTTCAAGAGTACAGGTTTTATTGCGGTGATGTTTCATCCAAAAGCTATTTACATCCTTACGGTGTTGTTTGTATTCGGTTTCTGAAACCTTTTTTGCTTCTCCAGTGAGAGGGTTGATTATTACAAAATCTTTAATATCCATTTTATAGTCTCCTTAATTTTAATTTGAATTGTTTTATTGAGTAATACAGAGACCGTCACGGATATTTAGCTTTGTAACAAAGCCATTTATATAACATAAAAAGTCCTTTCCGCAGCTTTCAACGGAAAGAACTTTTAGCATCGTATGAAGCGAGAAACGGGCATAAAAAAACACCGCAGGTGCAGCTTATTTTCTGCAACCTGCGGTGTGTTTTTAATGTAAACTTTACAGCGTATTCATTATAGCAAGAAGATTTTGGTAACTGTCAACATCGTGATAT
>JAKSQS010000056.1 GCA_024404055.1 Clostridia bacterium
ATAAATCAGAATTTGAAAGGGCTTGAATGAATGCAAAAGAGCAGCGAATTTTGGAAAGCATTGGACGATTTGGTGGAAAATTCAGAAATAGTAATCGACAGACCGAAAGGGACATCACATCCCAAATATCCGGATTTCATATACAAGGTTGATTATGGATATTTAAAAAACACTTCATCTATGGATGGTGCAGGAATAGATGTATGGGTAGGCTCCGGAGATAAGATAATAGATGCGATAATGTGTATTATTGATTTAATGAAACGAGATTCAGAAATTAAAATATTGATTGGCTGCACAGAAGACGAAAAACGGATTATATATCAAACACATAATGAAACAGAATATATGAAAGGAATCTTAATAAGACGGTAAATCCCGGTTTGTCAAGCAAAATCAAGTGTACTGTTTAGTGGTTTTTACCCCCACAATGTACTGTTTGGTGGCTCTTAGACAAGAAAAAGTAATTGCTGTAAGGCAGTTGCTTTTTTGTTTTATACATCAAGCTTCCCGGGACGGTAAGCGTCAAATAGTAAGCGTCAAATAGTAAGCACCAAATAGTAAGCGTCAAATAGTAAGCACCAAATAAACCCACGAATTGAGACGGTGGTTCAAAAGTGGTAAAATAGCCTCGGTAAGCACCAAATAAACCCACGAATTGAAGCACAGGCTCAGCCTGTAGTGGTTTATAATTTTTAACTTTACGAAAAGTTTCTCAGTAGGGCGGCCGCTTGCTGCCGCCGAAGCAGGTCTCAAGCAGAAAGCAAAACAGGAGCGCAATGCGCTCCCCTACGGAAAACAAAAACGCAGGATTTTATCCGCAGCTTAAAGAATAGCTTTGTACCACCTGAAGCTTTACGATACCCGTAGGATTATTCGGTGCCGATTTTAATACAAAGCAACTTTTTTTATTTTTGCGTTTTCATTTTTCGCGGTGATTTTCACCGTGATTTTTTCTGCCTTTATTCCCTCTGCGGGAATAATTCGTTTATGTCCTATGCATTCTCCGCGGTAAAGCTCTTTTCCGTCGGCATAAACGGCAAAGCCTTTTACATTGTGTCCGCCTGTTATATCCTCGCAACTGCTTATATAATCAATTTGCATCCCGCCCGTCTGAATTGTAAATTCATCACCGCAGGGATTTAACAATTCGGCTTTCGCAAT
Source organism: Clostridia bacterium (assembly GCA_024404055.1). Taxonomy (GTDB): domain Bacteria; phylum Bacillota; class Clostridia; order Oscillospirales; family Acutalibacteraceae; genus UBA6857. The sequence goes on from JAKSQS010000056.1 coordinate 1,165, forward strand.
GCCGAAGGTCTTTTTAAACAGCTTTCCGTATTCAATAAACTGCTCCTCGTCCTGAAAATCCCCGTCCGTGCTTATCGCCATACCGACAAGCATATTGGAGTTTCTTCCGACGGAATTGACATAGCATTGCAGAAGCTGTTCGGGTGTAAGCGCATATTTTTCTTCGTTTGCACGCCACGCCCAGCCGCCTCCGAAGGCTTTTTTTGAGCGGTTGGGGAAATCCGTTTCCGCAGGTATCCAGTATTCGCCGTCCGGGTCACCGGTGACCGAGCTTTTACCGGGTGTATATGCGCCCCAGCAGTTTTCGGGTGCCCGGCCGTCCTCGTTTCCTACCCATCTTAAATTGTTTTTGTGTTCAACAGGTCCCTGAAAGGTGAGCGCGTCCGGCTGGTGCTTCATCAGTATAGGGTAAATGTCGGGGCCTCCCTGCTCAACCGGCACAATACCGCCGTCAAACCATATCTCGAAAAGCTCGCCGTATTCGCTCCACAGCTCCTCCACCTGTTTTTGAACGCATTTCACATATTCGGTATATTTTTCGCTGCGGTAATCCTGCTTTTCTTCATCGTTAATGTCATAATAGCCGTTGCAGCCCGTGGAATAATAAAGTCCGGGCTTTATGCCGTATTTCTTGCACGCGTCAACAAATTCCCTTACAATATCGCCCTTGCCGTTTTTCCATTTCATGGACGCGCAGGAATAGTCGTTGACCTTCGTCCGCCACAGTGAAAAGCCAGTGCAGTGGTTGGCAACCAGCACCGCATATTTTGCGCCGAGCTCATATGCGCTTCTGACCCACTGCTCCGGTGAAAGCCTTGACGGATTGAAGCTGTCCGGGGAAAGCTCCGTCCGCACTGCCCCGGTCTTATAGCCCTTAAAATCGGGATTGTAAATATCGGCAAGATAGTGAATGATTACGCCGGTTTCCATATCAGCCCATTCAAGCTGTTTTTGTGTCGGTATCGCTTTGCTCATTTTATGCACCGTCCTTTAACTGATTAATCAAAGCGTAACCCGGACGAGACGGTTTGTCAAGCTTTTTTATTCTGCGTTCTGCTTATTTTTCTTTCTTTTTGTATACCATTTCACAAACAGGGATGCGCCGAGAGCAAACAGCAGAACGGGAAGAACATACAGCAGGGTCTTCGGGTCACTGAAATTGCCCTTGTTGCCGGCAAGCACCCACAGTATGTTCAGCGGCAGAACACCGAGATTGCCCGCAAGGAAAAAATTCTTCGGGCTTATATCCATTGCGCCGAAAACAAGGCTTGTAACATCGCCGGGAAGCAAGCCGCAGGCCTTAATGAGAAAAACAATGATAAATTCATTTTCACCGGCAAAATCATCAAACTTTTTCACCTTCGGAAAACGCTTTTTCAATGTTTCCGCCATGCCCTTGCCCGTAAATCTGCCGAGATAATACGGAATAACGGTGCTCAGCGCAATTGCTATCATGTTGACAACTATCGCAATAATTATGCCGTGGGGCGTATCTCTGAAAAGAATGCCGGACAGCACGAAAACAATTGAAGGCGTGATAACAAGAGCAAATGCCTTTACGATTGTAAAGCCGATAAGAATAAGCGCAACCGTGAGTGTACTGCCCTGAATCCAGTCCTTGAGAACCTCTACATTTTTAACGGATATGTTGTACTTTTTCATAAGCACAACAGCTGTTACAAGCATTGCCGCCATAAATACGCCCGAGGCAATCTGTAAAGCCTTTACAAGCTTGTCATAATTCTTTTTCTGTTCCATAATTTTCCCCTCCGTAATTTTTATGTTATATAATACTATAAATATCCGTATTAGTCAATTAAGAATTATTTTACTCAACAATGTTTCTCACCCAGCTCTTTTTTCTGACAAGAACAAAGCCGATTGCCGCTTTGAATATTTCGAGGGACTGAACTATCGGGAAAATAATTTTAATCGGCAAGGAGAAGATATAAAACAGGCCGAACGCAACGGGAACATTGAAAAATATGGTGTAAACACTGTCAAACAGAATTGTAATATAGGTTTTGCCGCCGCTGCGCAGGGTGAAATATGCCGAATTTGAAACGGACACGGCAGGCAGGAAAAATGTGCAGCAGCGGATGAAATATGCCGCATATTCCTTTGAAGCCGCACTCGTGTTGTACAGCCCCGTTATGGCGTTACCCGTGCAGAACATGATAATGCCCATAAAAATGCTTATCAGCACCGAAAAGCGCATCAGCTTTTTTTCGGTGTCCACAGCCTCGTCAAAGCTGTTCGCGCCAAGCAGCTTTCCGACGATTATGCCCGTGCTTGAGCCCATGGAAACGAAAGCAATATTGAACATCTGCGTAACAGTGGAGGAAATGCTGACCCCTGCCACAACATCAATGCCGTGCAGGCTGTAGCTCATTGTGAGCAGGCTCATTCCGAGTGACCAGAAAAACTCATTGAAAAGCAGCGGCATCCCCTTTGCTGTAACGGATTTTACAAGCTGTCCCGGAATTGAAAGGCTCGCGAAAGCACCGTTTATGTAGGTGAACCGTTTTTTCTTTACATATGTGTATATTATGATGATAATACATTCCGCATACCGCGACATTACGGTAGCTATTGCCGCGCCCTTTACACCGAGCTGCGGAAAACCGAATTTTCCGAAAATCAGCAGATAATTGAAAACGCAGTTTATCACCACGGCGATAAAGCCGACAAGCACCGGCACAAGGGTTTCGCCTGTTTCCCTCAATGTACTCGCAAAGGTCTGCGACAGCGCGAACGGCAGCAGACCGATAATAATAAGCGAAAGGTACTGCCTTGCGTACATCAGCACCGCCTCAAGGTCGCCCTCCGTCTCGCCCTCATGCAGATAAAGACTTATAAGCTGTTTCGGGAATATAATAAAAACAGCCGCGCCGACAACAAGAATAAGCGTGCTTATTATAAGCTTATAGCGCAGTGTGTACCGTATTCCCTCGCTGTCATTTTTTCCGTAAAACTGGGCAGTAAATATTCCGGCGCCGCTTAAGGCGCCGAAAATCGCAAGATTAAAAATAAAAACAAGCTGATTTACTATGGAAACGCCGGACACCTGCTCCGTACCTGTCGCACCAACCATAAGGTTATCCAGCATATTCACGAAATTCGTAATAAAATTCTGGAGCATTATGGGCAGTGCCACGGTAAGCGTCATTTTAAAAAACGCACCGTCTCCGAAATATTGTTTTAGCTTCATATGTTACCTGTTCACATAATCAATAAACCGCATAAAAGCATCCTCATTTTTGTAAACTCCTGCGTGCTCAAGCACCCGGGCAAAAACAAGTCCGATTTCTTTTTTGATGATGTCTTCCGCGTTTTCTTCGTTTATTTGCGTATAATTTTTTCTGAAATTCTCTATCCAATCGGCATGAGAGGCGATAGTCTCATCCTCATATGCGTTTTTTCCGCTTATGAGCACGGCTTTTATCCGTTCAATATCGCCCAGAAGTCTCGGCGGCAGAATGGCAAGTCCCATAACCTCAATAAGACCGATATTTTCTTGTTTTATGTGGTGAAGCTCACTGTGAGGATGATAAACGCCCAGCGGATGCTCTTCGGTTGTTATGTTATTTCTCAAAACAAGGTCGATTTCAAAGCTTTCGCCCCTTCTTCTGACAACGGGGGTTATGGTGTTGTGCTTTTCTCCGTCTGTTTCGGCAAAAATAAAGCTGTCTTCATCCGTATACCCTCTCCAGCAGTTGAGAATTTTATCGCTTAAATCAATAAGTCTGTCGCTGTCGGCACAGTTAAGCCTGATAATCGACATCGGCCAGTTTACAATGCCGGCTTTTACATCCTCAAAGCCCCTGAATGTAAGCTCCTTTTTGATTTGAGCCCTTTCCATGGCAAATTCATAATGACCGCCCTGAAAATGCTCATGCGAAAGAATGGAGCCGCCGACTATCGGCAGGTCGGCATTGGAGCCTATAAAATAATGGGGAAACGCCGTGACAAAATCAAACAGCTTTCTGAAAGCCGAACGGTCAATTGCCATGGGAATATGCTTCTGATTCAAAGCAATGCAATGCTCGTTATAATATACATACGGTGAATATTGCAGTGCCCATTCACCGCCGTCAAGCGTAATCGGGATGATGCGGTGGTTCAGCCTTGCCGGGTGGTCAAGCCTGCCGGCATACCCCTCGTTTTCGCGGCAAAGCTGACACTTGGGATAAGCCGTGTCCTTTTTGTTCCTTGCCGCCGCAATCGCTCTCGGGTCCTTTTCGGGCTTTGAAAGATTTATCGAAATATCAAGCCTGCCGTATTCTGTGTCAACCGTCCATTTAAGGTCTTTTTTCACACGGTAGGTGCGTATATAGTCCGTGTCGCGGCTGAACTTATAATACCAGTCCGTTGCTTTTTCGGGAGAAGCCGCATAAAGCTCACGAAATTTTTTTATCACCTCGGAGGGGCGCGGTGTTACCGCCCCCATAAGCCTTGTGTCAAGCAGGTCGCGGTAAGCGATGCTGTCTGCCGGAATTTTTCCGTTTTTAACCGCCTCGTCCGTCAGTCCGCCGAGAATTTCCTCAAGCGGAGCCGCGCTCACCTTGCCCGGGTCGCTGTAAGACGCGATTCCGGTTATATCAAGCACGCGGTTTACGGTGTACACCTCATCCTCCGGCTGTATAAGCTCTTTTTCGAGAGCATATTGTATAAACTGTTTAATAAGTATATCCGTCATAATTTCACCCCGTTATACAGCTATCCATGCATATACAAGAACTGCCGCCCCGATAAGGAAATGCCGGCTGTATTTATCAAGGAATGCCCACGCAACACTTACAACCGCACCGGGGAAATAGAAAATCTTCTGGAATATATTGGATTTTTTGCTGTATACAAGGCTCCACATATTCAGCGCGTCCTCCCACATGGGGGAGCAGTTTGTAAGAAGTGAAAAAGCAAACCATACGCCTGCAATGTCAATCATCGAAAGCAGGGTAAGGCTCACGCCGAGATAGAAAATTCTCGTAGCTGAAAATGAGCCGACAATAAGCGCAAGCAGCACATTCATAAATCTCGGAACATAGCACAGTGCGAAAGCCCCTCTCGGCTTTTCGGCAAGCATATGCTCAATGTGTCCGCACATCTCGTTCATCTGAAGGTATCTGCTGTCTTCAACGGGAATACCGCTTATGCGGCATACAACCTGCTCCCAGAAAGCGCGGGTAACCGCACCGGGGAATGTAAGTAATTTAAGAATATAATATACAGTCGTCATGCCAGTTCACCCTCCGCATCATAAATAAGCTTGTCAAGCTTGATTTTTCCGTCCTTGAGCTTTTTAACGGAATCGCTCATGCTGTAACCGTAATAAGCGAGCATCTGCTCAATGGATTCATAGGTTTCCTCGTCTTTATTCATAACGGCACATACGGCATGGGTGTAAATGCCCTGGAGAGTATAGCTGCTGTTATAAGAGGAGGTTGAACATTCAAACGCCTTTTCATAGTCGCCCTTCATCAGATACGCTACCGCAAGCAGCCTGTAAGACTCCGCGGCATTGCTGTCGTTAAGTCCCTTGTTGATAATCTCAATCATCTTGTCCGGGTCGGGCTTTTCGCAGAAGCGGTATACATTCGCATAGTTGGCATATGCCGAAGGGTCTTCCGAGTTAAAGGCGATAATCTTATCGAAAATCTGCTTTGCCTCCTCTTCTTTTCCGAGCTTTGCGGCAAGACTGCAAAGTGTTCCGCCGTATGCCCAGAGCTCCGCCCCGTCCATATCGGCAACCTTTTTCACCTGCTCATACTGCTTCTCCAAAGAAGCACCTGTGCTTGCAAGCACCATATATTTGTAATATTCAATGAAAAATTCGGAATATTTTTCCGCGTTTATGCTTTCGTCCTTTTCACGCGGGTCGGCAGTCTTGAGCGCGTCAAGCTGTTTGAGAACGGGTGCAGGGTCAACCTTTGTCGGGTCGGCAACATTCAGCGATTCACTGATAACGGAATAAACCGCGTCATATGTGGCGTTGAGAAGAGCATATTCGTCTTCAATACCCTTCACACCGGCATACATCTTTTTTGAAAGCTCTTCTTCGGTGAAAACATTGGAAATAAGGTCGTGTGCGTCCGAAAAATAGCCGCAGGCGGCATAAAGCTTTGCGGCGCGTATTGCCGCTTTTTTGCCGACATAATCCATTTTTCCCTGATAGGATGAAAAATAGCTTATATAACTGTTGAGTGCCGAGTTGAGCTTGCCCGAATCAGCAAGCGACTGTGCCTCAAGCGCGTACAGGTCAGCCTCAGAGCTGTATTTTGTAATTGTGATATAGGTTGAAAGTCCCGCTATGACAAGGGCAATAAGAATAACAAGTATACCCTTGAAGCCGATGGGCGTTTTCTTCATAAGCCGGGTGCAGTCTTCACAATAGGGATAATCGTCACCCTTTGAATAGTCCCTGATATTTTCGCCGCAGCACTCGCAGAAATCCTCTTCGGTATATTCCCTTTCCGGCTCGCCGTCCGCGCCGTCTTCACCGTCTGATGAGTCTATCTCCTCACCGTCAAGCGACCGCTGAAACATATCCCTTATCTGCTCAAGCTCCTGCTCAAGTGCATCCTCGGGAAGAGTTGATTCGTTCTCTTTTTCGTCAAACAATTCATCCTCTGTCTGCTCAGGCAGAGTGTCCTGCGTCTGCGTTTCGTCCGGCATTTCGTTTTCTTCCTCCATGCCTAAACGCTTTTCATCAAAATCGTTCAATCCGGATTCCTCCTAAAATAAAAATTATACATATTCATTATAACACCAACACACGCATATTTCAAATAAAAATCACATCTTTCGGTTATTTTTTGCGTTTACGGGCTTATTCTGACAAAATAGCCAAATACGGCGATACGCTTTAATAAAATTTTGACCAAAATATGCAATTCTGCTTGAAAAAATATATACCAATGTGTTATTATAATTATAATTGGATAACTTAATTAAAGTTAAATGATTTTTTGAGTATCTATACGGCATATCGGGGGTGTTGGTATAAAAGAGAAAAGCAAAAATAATGTTCCCGTTTATCTTTTTCATCAGGGAAATAATGCCCGTGCGTATGAATACATGGGCTGTCATCTTACGGATGACGGCGGGGCTGTTTTCCGCGTCTGGGCACCGTCAGCACAGGCGGTAAGCGTTACGGGCGACTTCAATTCGTGGGACGGCTCTGCCGCGCCCATGTATAAGGTCAGCGACGGAATATGGGAGTGTGAGTGCCGCCCGGTAAGTATTTATGACAATTACAAATATCTCATAACAGGCAAAAACGGACAGACCTTTTCAAAGGCGGACCCGTATGCGTTTCACAGCGAAACAAGACCCGGCACGGCTTCAAAGGTATATGAGCTTTCGGGATATAAATGGACGGACGGAAAATGGTTTGAAAAAAAGAAAAAGCAGACTGTTTATGCCTCTCCCGTAAATATTTACGAGGTTCACGCCGGCTCATGGAAAACACATGAGGACGGCAGCTTTCTGACCTACCGTGAGCTTGCCGACGGGCTTATACCCTATGTTTCCGATATGGGATATACGCATATAGAATTTCTTCCGCTTTCCGAATTTCCGTTTGACGGCTCATGGGGCTATCAGGTGACGGGATATTTTTCCGTGACCTCCCGTTACGGCACGCCGCATGACTTCATGTACCTTGTTGACCGCTGTCACGCAGCCGGTATAGGCGTTATCATGGACTGGGTTCCGGCGCATTTTCCCCGCGACGCACACGGACTTGCGGAATTTGATTCCACCCCCTGCTATGAATATGCGGACGCACGCAAGGGCGAGCATAAGCAATGGGGCACAAAGGTTTTTGATTTCGGCAAAAACGAGGTCAGAAGCTTTCTGATAAGCTCTGCCGAGTTCTGGTTTGACAAATATCATATTGACGGGCTTCGTGTTGACGCGGTGGCCTCCATGCTGTATCTCGATTACGGCAGAAACGCAGGCGAATGGCTGCCGAACAAAAACGGCGGAAACGAAAATCTTGAAGCCGTTGAATTTCTGCAAAGGCTCAACGAAAATATTTTCCGTGACTATCCGTACGCCATGATGACGGCGGAGGAAAGCACGGCATGGCCCATGGTTTCAAAGCCCACCGACATCGGCGGACTCGGCTTTAATTTCAAATGGAATATGGGCTGGATGAACGATGCACTGAAATATTTCTCACTTGACGGATGGTTCAGAAAATTCAATCACAACCTGCTGACCTTTTCTTTCATGTATGCGTTCAGTGAAAATTTCGTACTCCCGATTTCCCACGATGAGGTTGTGCACGGCAAGTGCTCTCTGATAAACAAAATGCCCGGCAGCTATGAAGAAAAATTTGCCGGTATGCGCTCTTTTATCGGATATATGATGGCGCACCCCGGTAAAAAGCTGATGTTCATGGGTCAGGAATTCGGTCAGTTTATTGAATGGAAATATGACGCGGGGCTTGACTGGCTGCTGCTTGAATACGATGCGCACAGGAAATTAAAGGATTATGTCAAAAGGCTGAACGGAATTTACAAGGCGACACCTGCTCTCTGGGAAATAGATTACAGCTGGGACGGCTTTTCATGGCTTGTCAGCGATGACAGCACAAATTCCGTCATAGCGTTCCGCCGCTGTGACAAAAAGGGTGTTGAGCTTGTTGCCGTATGCAATCTGACAAATGTTTGCCGCGAAAATTACTGCTTCGGCGTGGAACAGCCGGGTAAATATTCCGTGCTTTTAAATTCCGACGATGAACGGTTCGGCGGACTGGGCAGAGGACCGAAAACACAGGTTACCTCCAGAAAGAAGCCGATGCATTCGCGTGAACAGTCCTTAACTCTCACTCTGCCGCCGCTTTCGGTTATCTACCTGATAAAAAAATAAAAATAAAACAGTTTACGACGCTATTTTCACGGCGTTTGTAATATATTATTAAATCACATATTTGAATATATCAAGGAGGAAAAAATATGGCAAAAAGAAAAGAATGTCTTGCCATGCTGCTTGCAGGCGGTCAGGGCTCAAGACTCGGCATTCTTACAAAAAACATCGCCAAGCCTGCCGTACCTTACGGCGGAAAATACAGAATAATTGATTTTCCGCTGTCCAACTGCTCAAACTCCGGTATCGACACCGTAGGCGTGCTCACACAGTATCAGCCCCTCGTGCTTAACGATTATATAGGAAACGGCAGACCGTGGGACCTTGACCGCGCCGACGGCGGAGTGCACATTCTCTCACCGTATCAGCAGATAAAGGGCACCGAATGGTATAAGGGCACGGCAAACGCCATTTATCAGAATATCAATTTTATCGACCGTTACGACCCCGAGTATGTTGCGGTGCTTTCCGGCGACCACATATATAAAATGGATTATGCGAAAATGCTTGCATATCACAAGCAGAAAAACGCCGCGTGTACAATAGCAATGCTGGAGGTTCCGTGGGAGGAGGCTTCCCGTTTCGGTCTGATGTTTGTCAACGAGGACGGCTCCATTGCGGAGTTTGAGGAAAAGCCGAAAAATCCCCGCTCCAACAAAGCATCCATGGGCGTATATATTTTCACATGGAGCAAGCTGCGTCAGTATCTTATTGACGATGAAAACAAGGAAGGCTCTAAAAACGATTTCGGTCACGATGTTATTCCCGCCATGCATAACGCCGGGGAGCGTATGTTTGCATATCTGTTTGACGGATACTGGAAGGATGTCGGAACGATAGACAGTCTGTGGGAGGCAAACCTCGACCTGCTCAATCCCAAGGTTGACCTTGACCTTTCAGACGACTCATGGAGAATTTATTCAAAAAGCTTCACCGCTCCGCCGCATTATATAGGCGCGTCGGCAAAGGTGGAAAACTCCATGATAGGCGACGGCTGTGACATTGAAGGAGATATAGACTATTCCGTTGTTTCATCGGGCGTAACCGTTGAAAGGGGCGCAACGGTGCGCTACTCCATTGTAATGCCCGGCGTCACCGTGAAAAGCGGTGCCGTGGTGGAATATTCAATTGTTGCCGAAAACGCGGTGATTGAAGAAAATGCCCATATAGGTATGGAGCCGCAGGCTATGGAAAACCGTGACGACTGGGGCGTTGCCGTAGTCGGTCAGGGTGTAAAAATAGGAAAAGGCGCGTCGGTTGCGCCCAAGGCAATGGTAGACACGGATATGGGAGGTGCAGAATAATGTTAGGTAGCAATGTTCTCGGAATAATTTATTCAAACGCGTATGACGAATCGTTAAGTGAGCTTACATCCTTCCGCACCATGGGCAGTGTGCCGTTTGCGGGCAGATACAGACTTATAGATTTCGTGCTCTCGGGCATGGTCAACAGCGGTATAAGCAAGGTCGGCATCACCACAAACAGCAATTACCGTTCGCTTATGGATCATCTCGGCAGCGGCAAGCCGTGGGACCTTTCACGCAAGCGCGAGGGTATGACGATACTTCCCCCGTTCAATCTCAACGAGGGTGCGGAGTTTGACAAAACAGGCACACGCATAAGCATATTGAAGGGTATCATGGGCTATATTGCGGATTCCAACAAGGAATATGTGCTTCTTTCGGACTGCAACCTTGCCTCCTGCCCGGATTATGACGATATGATAGAGGGACACATAAATTCCGGCGCGGATATTACAATTGCCTGTCAGACGGGAAAAGCTCCAGCCCTTCACAACACCATGGTATTTGACCTTGACGGCGACAAAATAAAAAGAGTGAAAATTTCGCCCGTTACGGACGAGGATGTATGTTACAGCATAAATGTAATTCTTATGAAGCGCGTGCTGCTTGAAAGACTTATCAAGTTCCTTTTCAGCCGCAGTGAATTCTTCCTTAGAAGTGAGCAGGAAGAGCTTTTCGAAGTGAGGAGCATTATCCAAACGGTAGGCGAAAGGCAAAGTATT
>JAKSQS010000057.1 GCA_024404055.1 Clostridia bacterium
AGCCTTGCGACGACCGCACCCATTATGGGGCGTTTGGTTCTGTCTCTGTCACCGCCGCAGCCAAACAGCGCGATAACTCTGCCCGTCTTATATTCATTCAGTGACGAAAGAACATTTTCAAGTCCGTCAGGGGTATGTGCATAGTCGATTATAATCTTATAAGGTGTATCGGTATCGAGCACCTCAACCCTGCCCTTTACGCCGTTCACGGTTCCCAGATATTCCGCCGCCTGTGAAAGCGGAACACCGCATTCGCGGCAGGCAAGAAGTGCCGCCGAGGAATTATACACATTGAACAGACCGGGCATACGGATATTTACCCTTTCAATAACGCCGTTTCCGACTATGGTATAGCTTGAGCCGCTGTCACCGAGCTTTATGCTTTTTGCCGTAAAATCCGCATTGTCACTTTTTGCGGAATATGTTATCTCTTTGCACGCCGCGTTTTTCATAAGCACGGCACGGCAGCTGTCATCATAGTTCATAATCGCATTATCGCAGACTTTGAAAAGCATTGCCTTTGCCTCGGCATAGGCTTCAAATGTACCGTGATAATCAAGATGGTCTTCCGTAAGATTTGTGAACACAGCCGTTTCAAAACGGCAGCCCGCCACGCGCTGCTGTGCAAGTGCCTGTGAGGAAACCTCCATAATGCAGTATTCAGTACCGCATTCAGCCATTTCAAAAAATGTTTTCTGAAGCTCAAACGGTGTGGGCGTGGTAAGACCCGAATATGAATACTCACCGTTTATGATATTCGTAACAGTGCCGATAAGTCCGCATTTGTGTCCTGCTTTTTCAAGCACGGAATATATCATAAATGTTGTGGTGGTTTTTCCGTTTGTCCCGGTAACGCCGATAAGCTTCATTTTTGAAGCCGGGTTTCCGAACCAGTTGGCGCACATAAGCGAATACGCCTTTCTCGTGTCACCGCATATCACCTGATTGGGCGCGCCGGTATCGCGCTGTGCTATTATCACCGCCGCACCGTTTTCAAGTGCCTGTTTAACATAATTATGTCCGTCTGTCTTTGCTCCGACGGTACAGACAAACGCATAACCCGGCTTACAGGCTCTGGAGTCTTCCGTCACGCCGGAAATTTCAACATCCTTGTAGTCACCTGTGACCTTCATGTTTTCCAGCAATACTGACAGTTTCATAAATTCTTTCCTTTCGGTTTCTGCTTTTTTTCGTAACCGCAGTTACACAGATTCTTAATCCTCCGTATCCGAGGTCGAGTGGAAGTAAACCGTAACAGTAGAGCCCGCTTCAACCTTTGTGCCGCTGCTTATGCTCTGCTTATATGCTACGGTTCCGCCCTCCAGAAGAGACGGTCCGGAAAATTCAATGTTAAGCCCCGCGTTAACGCCCACATTGTTAACCTCGGAAACGGTTTTCCCTCTGAAATCAGGCACTTCAACCGTTTCTTTATCCGTGGTTTCCTCTGTATATATAACGATAACGCCGTTTACGGGTATAGAAGTAAGCGCGGAGGGCATCTGACTGATTACCTTGTCGCCATCACCGACAACCCTGACAACAAAGCCCTGGTTTGCAGCCATCTGCTTTGCGTTTGAAACGGTTCTTCCGGTAAGGTCGGGAGCCGTTGACGAAAGTCCCGCAAGCTCCTCGTCTGAATAATCCGGCTCAACATTCAGATAAGCAAGCGTTTGCTCCATAACCTCTCTTGCTATGGGAGCCGCCACCATGCTTCCGCCGTGATATTCACCCTTCGGTTCATCAACAACGACAAGCACCGCTACCTTCGGGTCATCGGCAGGAGCATAGCACGCAAATGAAGCAAGGTACAGGTTATCCTGCTTTGCATCCAGCTTCTGGCTTGTCGCGGTTTTGCCCGCCACATGATAACCGGCTATATACGCGTTTTTACCCGTTCCGTTTTCAACAACCTGCTCCATCATTTTTCTGACGCGGCGGCTTGTGCTTTCGGAAATAACCTGTCTTTTTTCAACCGGCTCCGTTGCGGAAAGAATATTTCCCTCGCTGTCAACCGTTGCCGACACAACATAGGGCTTCATAAGATGTCCGCCGTTTGCAATTGCGCTTATGCCGGTAATCATCTGTATGGGGCTGACCTTGAAGGTCTGACCGAAGGAGTAGCTTGCGAGGTTTGCAACGGAAAAATCGTCCTCGGTATGATAGTTTATTCCCGCAGCCGGAACATATTCCGCCGGAAGGTCAATTCCTGTTTTTTCGGTAAAGCCGAACGCTTTGAAATATTTGTAATAATCCTCCCTGCCGATTTTCTGACCGAGATGAATGAAAAACGGGTTGCAGGAATTCATAAGTCCCTGTTCAAGGCTCTGCGTGCCGTGTCCGTAGGTATTTACACAGCCGATACGGTTTCCGGCTATGTTGTAAAATCCGACACAGCAATAGCTTTCCGATTCATCAAACGCATCCACATCAAGTCCCGTGGCAAGGGTACACGATTTAAAAACGGAGCCCGGCTCATAGCAGTATGAAACGGCATCGTTTCTCCACTGCGTATAAAGAGCGTCAAGACGCGCGTTGTTATATTTGTCGTTATCCTTGATTTTTTTGAGTGATTTCTGTGTTTTCGCGTCAGCAACGGTATAAGCGTTGTTCGGGTCAAAATCCGGCATACTTGCCATAGCGAGTATCGCGCCCGTATTGACATCCTGCACAATGCCGTAAACACCTGCCGCCTTTGCGTCCGCCGTACCCTGCTCCATTGCCTTTTCAAGATAGTACTGTATGCTTGAATGTATTGTGCTCACAACGCCCACGCCGTCCTCGGCTTTGATTATGGATTCATAATCGGACTCCACATTGCCCTGAACGCCGTTTTTTGCGCTGATTATTCTTCCGTCCGTACCGGAAAGCTCCTCTTCATATGACGCTTCAAGTCCGCTTCTGCCTATTCCGTCGGAATCAATATATCCGAGCACACATGACGCAAGGCTTCCGCCCGGATAATAGCGGTTTGAGCTCGTTTCAAAATAAAGGATGCCGGTATAATCACCGTGCTTATACTGCTCGCCCTTTGCGGCAATATAATCCGCCACCTCGTTTTTTTCCTCTGCCGTCATCTTTCTTTTGATGACCTCATAAGCGTCATCCTTATCGTATACAATGTCGTGCAGCTTATCCTTATCTATCGAAAGCATTCCGGAAAGAGTGTTTACAATATCCTCTCGTGTTTCATCCGTTTTAATTACATTCGGGGAAATGCACAGATTCCATGCGTAAGAGCTTGAAGCAAGCACTGTCATATTAGCATCGTATATCGTTCCGCGAAGTGCCGGCAGCGTTGTAGTACCGAGCTGAATCATTCGCGCCGCCTCACGGTATTCCTCACCCTTTGCGAACACGATTTTCGGCAATGAATATATATTGACAACGGCAAGTCCGGCGCAAAGCAGCGCAACCATAACCTTTGCCCTTTTTCTCAAAATAAAATCCGTTTTTGCAGCCATTTTTTCAGCCCTTTCCCATTTGCTCATAAAGCGGGCGCAGAAACATACGCCCGCCGGAGACTATACTATTATATATTAAGATAACCGTATCGGTATGATAAAAAATCAGTCATTAACTCTTCCGTCAGCAATAATAACGCTGTTGGTTTCATTGATTGCGATATATTGCCAGTCCGTATCGTTCAGCTTTACAAGGCCGAGCTTTTCAACCGCCGTTTTTTCAATCTTTTCAGGTGAAACAAGGGCGTTAAGCTGTGCGTCAAGCTCTCTGATTCTCGAAAGATTTGTGTCGCGTATCTCCTGTGTTTCGGCAATGGTGCGGTTTGTATCATTTATTCTTGTATAGGCAAACACATTCGCGGCACCCATTATGAAAAATACGACAATCAATATTATTCTCATAGCCATAACGCGGTTTGAAACCTTGTGCTGCTCGGGAATATAAACAAGTCTGCCCTCTTTTTTCTGATTTTTATCTGTTTTTTTCTCTTTTCTCGCAAGATTGTCACCGTACTGCATTTCAAAGTAATCTTCCATATTCTCTCTCCTCATTTATATTTCAAAGCTTTTCTATACACCGTAGTCTTGCGCTGTGAGAGCGCGGATTCTCTTCAAGCTCCTGCTGACACGCCGTTATGCTTTTAAACACAAGCCTTCCTCTCGGCTTCTTGCCGCAGGTGCATATCGGCGCACTCGGAGGGCAGTCGCAGCCCTTGCACATTGACGCAAAAAATTGTTTTACCGCCCTGTCCTCAAGGGAATGGAATGTAAGTATTGATATTCTGCCGCACTGCTTGAGCGAGTCAAACATTTCCTCAAGTGTCCCGTTCAGCTCGTCAAGCTCTCCGTTTGTTTCAATGCGAAGTGCCTGAAAAACGCGCCTTGCCGGGTGTCCTCCCGTTCTTCTTGCGGCAGCGGGTATACCTTCCTTTATGATTTCAACCAGCTCGCCTGCTGTTTGTATGGGCTTGTCCTCTCTGTATTTCACAATCAAAGCCGCTATGCGCTTTGAAAATTTTTCCTCTCCGTATCTGAAAAAAATGTCAGCAAGCTGTTGTGCCGAATAAGTGTTAACTATATCAGCCGCCGTTCGGCCCTCCTGCGACATTCTCATGTCAAGCGGCGCACCGTCATTATGAAACGAAAAGCCCCTTTCCGGAGTGTCAAGCTGTCTGCTGCTCACTCCGAGGTCGGCAAGTATGCCGTCAACAGCTTCAATTTCCATGGAATCAAGCTGCGCACGCAGATTTGAAAACCTGTCATGTACAACAGTAACCCTTTTGTCAGACCCGAACCTCTCATTAAGAACCCTTATCGCATCCGGGTCACGGTCAAAGCAGATAAGCCGCCCTTCCTCTCCGAGCCGCGAAAGAAGCTCTGCACTGTGTCCGCCCCTGCCCGAGGTCAGGTCGGCATATATTCCGCCGGGTTTTACATTCAGCGCATCCACCGTTTCCTTCAGCATAACGCTGACATGGCGGAAAAATTCTTCTTCACTCAATTTCCGTTACCTCCGCGCATACCGCCGAGCAGCATTCTGAGTGCTTCAACAGCAGCGTCATAGCCTGCCGGCGCATTATCCTGCGCAGCCGTTGCTCCGATACCCTGTGAACGCTCAAAATCTCTTACAAGCTTTTCAACCGGGGTTGAAGCCTTTGAGAAGCCTTCAACATTCAGCTCAAAGTGTGCGTCGGCAGATTTGTCGATTTCGCTCAAAGCCCTGTCGGTTTCACTGTTCATCAGCTCATAATTTTCGGCAGACATGATTTTAAAGGTGGTTCCCGCGCCGACAACATAAACGCTGTCTGACAGCTTCGCCCTGTTTTTCGCCTCCTGTGTAAGCGTTATTCTCCCCTGCGTGTCAAGCTTGATTTTAAACACATTTGAATAAAACTCCATTTCAAGCTTGTCCGTGCTGCGGAAATTGCCGTATTTACTCATAAATTTCACGTGCTCCGTATCAAGCTGTTTTTCATTCATGCAATGAACGCAAGCAACAGGCTCATGGCTGACGCGGCACACAAAATCCTGACCGTGCTCATCGCGGTATTCCGTCGTAATGCATATTCTGTTTTTTGCGTCAACATTGTACTGATAGCTGCCGTAAAACACCGTGCTGACCTCCCTTCGGATTTTTTAAAAATTATGGGCAAATTAGGGATTTAAGTTAACCAAAAATACATTTTTCAACACAACTTATTATATATATATTCAATTGCTTTGTCAAGCTTTTGTAATAATATATAAATATATGTAATAAAGCCCGGATAATATCATAAAAATACAATATATAGTGTATTTATCTGTTTTAGTCACATTTTGTGCCATTCGCCCCTGTGCGTAAATTAAAACAATAAAAAAATTCACAGAATGTTTACAATTACATTCTGTGAAAACTTTTCAGGTATTGATTTCAGATGTTATTTAGCTTCATACCATGTCTTTGCGATGTTCGCATCCGCCGTCAGACTCACCTTCATCGGGAACGCTTTTTCCATTTCCTCACACAGTATTTCCTTCACCCTTTGCGCCTCGTTTTCGGGTGCTTCCACAATCAGCTCGTCGTGCACCTGCATAATCAGACGGCTCTTCATTTTCTCCTTTTCAAGCCTTTCATGCACCCTTACCATGGCAATTTTTATTATGTCCGCGGCAGTTCCCTGTATCGGCATATTTCTCGCCACGCGCTCGCCGAATGCCTGAAGCATTTTGTTGGATGAAGTAAGCTCCGGCAAATATCTGCGCCTGTGCATAAGGGTCTCGGCGAAGCCATCCTCCCTCGCTTTTTCAACAACGCTTTTCATATATGCGTCAACGCCGGAGTAGTTTTCAAGATAGCCCCTTATATACAGCTCCGCTTCCTTTCTCGTAACGCCTATGTCCTGTGCAAGCGAAAACGCGCCTATGCCGTAAACGATGCCGAAGTTTACGGCTTTCGCCCTGCTTCTCATAAGCGGCGTAACCATTTGCACAGGCATACCGAACACCTGTGAGGCTGTTATAGCGTGTATATCATCACCGTTGTTGAACGCCTCCTGCATAATCTTATCGTCTGCGATATGCGACAAAACGCGCAGTTCTATCTGCGAATAATCAGCATCAACCAGCAAACATCCGTCTGCCGCCGTAAAGAAACGGCGCATTTCCCTGCCGAGCTCAGTCCTTACGGGTATGTTTTGCAGATTCGGCTCAGTGGATGAAATTCTGCCCGTGCGCGTTTCGGTCTGGTTGAGCGTGGAACGGATTCTCCCGTCCTCTCCAATCACCTTCAGCAAGCCGTCGCAATAGGTGGATTTCAGCTTTGCAAGAGTTCTGTATTCAAGAATATCGGAAACCACGGGATATTTAAACGAAAGCTTTTCAAGCACATCCGCATTTGTTGACCAGCCTGTTTTGGTTTTCTTTCCACCCTCAAGTCCCATTTTTTCAAACAGAACCTCACCTAACTGTTTCGGCGAATTAAGATTAAATTCAAGCCCCGTCACTTCAAAAATTTTGCTTTTAATTTCGTTTATTTTACCGTCAAGCATCGCGCCGAAGCTTTCTATTCCCTGTCTGTCAACACAGAAGCCGGTGCGTTCCATGTCGGCAAGCACACAGGCAAGCGGTATTTCAACATCGTATAAAAGCTCCGACTGACCGTTTTGCTCAATGAGCGCGGCAATTTTTTCACACAGCGTCGGCATAACCGCGGCACTGAGCGCGGCTTGCTTCACACTCTGTTCGCATTCGATTTCCGGCACATCAACGCCGTATTCCACCGCAAGGCGCAGCACATCATACGCGCTTGCGGACGGATTTAAAATATATCCCGCAAGAGCCGTGTCCATGCTCACATTTTCAAGCTTAATGCCGCGTTTCAATGCCTCGTGATATAATGCCTTCACATCACAGGTATATTTTTCGTAATCCGAGGACAGAAAGTCCTCGGTAAAGCTTTCAAAATCAAGGCAGTCACACGGCGCATACAGTACTCCGTCCCCGTCGGCAAAGAAAAACGCCTTTATCTTTCCGTCAAACAGCGTATAAAAATATGCCTTGCCGCTGTTTTTCAGTCTTCCGAGCAGACCGCGCAAATCCCTTTCTTCCCTCAGTACAAGCTTCTTTTCCGTTTTGGGCTCGTCCGGCTTGACCGGCTTCACAGCGGTAAGCCCCAGCTTTTCAATAAGCCCGAACATTTCAAGGCTTGTCAGCAGCTTCATCGCTTCATACATATCGGGCTTTGCTATAACATAGCTGTCCGGGTCGGTATCTATCGGTGCTGTCAGACATATTGTACCGAGTGTTCTGCTTAAATACGCGCTGTCCTTTCCGTCAAGCAGCTTTTGCCGGACCCTGTCTTTTATTTCTATGGTATCTATGTTTTCATATATATAGTCTACCGTACCGAATTTTGAAATCAGCTCACAGGCGGTTTTTTCGCCTATGCCGGCAACACCCGGAATATTGTCGGAGCTGTCGCCCATAAGTGCTTTTATTTCAATAAGCCCCTTCGGCTGTGTGCCGTATTTTTCCTTTACCGCTTCAACATCATATTTATCGGTCTGTGCCTTGCCCATTTTTGTGGACGCAAGCAAAACCGTGGTATTTTCGCTTACAAGCTGTAACGAATCCCTGTCGCCCGTGGCGATAAAGCAGAGGTCGTCCCCCTTGCATGAAGCCGAAAGCGTGCCGAGAATATCGTCCGCCTCATAGCCTTCACATTCAACAACCTTATATCCGAGGCTGACAAGCAGATTTTTAAGTATAGGCATCTGGGAAGCAAGCTCCGGCGGCATACCCTTTCTGCCCGCCTTATAGCCGTCATACATTTTGTGCCTGAATGTCGGAGCCTTTAAGTCAAAAGCAATCGCCGCTCTGTCCGGCTTGCACTCCTCGCAAAGTCTTATCAGTATATTCATAAATCCGTATATACCGTTTGTAAAAACGCCGTCCTTGGTGGTCAGCAGCTTAATGCCGTAAAAAGCCCTGTTTATGATGCTGTTTCCGTCAATAACAAGTAATCTCATATCCGATTCTCCTTAAATGCAGTATAGCTGTTAAAAGTATAGCACATTTTTTTCGTTTCGTATAGAAAATAATAAAAAAATATGCTAAAATGGTCAGATACAGAGCCTTTCGCGTGAAAACTGAAAGGAAAGGCTTATGAAAATAGGTAATCTCACCCTTGACAGCTGCTCGGCGTTCCTTGCTCCCATGGCAGGCGTTGCCGACCGCGCTTTCAGAGAGGTCTGCACGGATTTCGGCGCGGCATATACGGTCAGTGAAATGGTTTCAAGCAAGGGCATTGCCATGCGCGACAGAAAAAGCACAGAGCTTCTGTTTCTGTCCGAAAATGAGCGTCCCGCCGCGGTTCAGCTTTTCGGTGACAACCCGGAAATTATGGCGCAGGCAGCAAAAATATCCCTTGAATACTCCCCGGATATAATAGATATAAATATGGGCTGTCCGGCGCCGAAGATAGCAGGCAACGGCGGCGGCAGTGCGCTGATGAAAAATCCCGCTCTTGCCGGACAGATAATAAAAAGCGTAGCGGAGGCTGTAAATATACCCGTCACCGTAAAAATCCGCACCGGGTGGGATGAAAACAGTCTCAATGCGGTGGAAATGGCGCAGACAGCCGAGGCAGCCGGTGCAGCGGCAATAACGGTTCACGGCAGAACAAAAAAGCAGATGTACGCGCCGCCCGTTGACCTTAAAACAATTGCCGCCATAAAAAAAGCGGTCAGCATTCCCGTTATAGGAAACGGCGATATTACAGACGGTACTTCCGCCGCAAGGATGCTTGAGGAAACCAACTGCGACGGCATTATGATAGGCAGGGGCGCACTCGGAAGACCGTGGGTGTTTTCCGAGGTCAGCGCATATCTTACTCACGGCGTTATCCTGCCCCCGCCGCCAATGGCACAGCGTATGCTTGTGATGATTAAGCATATTGAAAAGCTGTGCGAATACAAGGGCGACAGAAGAGGAATACTCGAAGCGAGAAAGCACGCCGCGTGGTACATACGCGATGTGAGGGACGCGGCAAAATTCAGAAAAGAAATTTTTGCCGTTGAAGACCTTGACTCCCTTAAAGAAATTGCATACCGCATCAGCCGGTTGTAATTTCACTTTGTTTATGATAAAATAAGTTATATTTAATTCAGGCGGTGAAAATATGCGAAAGGAACTGCGTTTTGCGGCGTTGATTTTTATTATTACACTGTTTGCAGCCGTGCTGTGCGGCTGCGGCACAGGTACATACACTATTTTGTTAAGCGAGGGCACTCCCCCGCTCACAGCGGACAACGATATGTCCATTTATACCTGCGACAAGGGCGTTTCCGCTCTTGAAAAAATATCTGAGTCCGGCAGAATTTCTCTGTATTATGACAGTGAAAGCTGTTCTGTTTGTCTGTATGATTCAGACACAAAAATGCTGTGGAAAAGCCTTCCGGAGAAATTCAACAAAAAATTCTCCACACTTCCGTCCATTCTTGAGCTTGATATTATCGCCAACGGCAGAACCTACACGGTAAATTCCCAGAACTGCTGCGTTAAAAACGGACTCGCCGTATGTGAAAAGGAAACAGGCGGTCTTACCGTTAATTACTCGTTTCTTATTGACGCGGACTCCAAAAGCGTAAACATCACCGTTCCCGTAAAATATCTTTTAAAGGACGGCAGTCTTTTTGTCAGCATTGACTGCGCCGCCGTCGGCATTGAAAGCAACACGGATGTTATTCTGCGTGAAATAAGACTTATGAATTATTTCGGCAGCTCCGTCAAAGCAAACAGGGATGACTTTATGCTTGTGCCGGACGGCTGCGGCGCAATTATTCTGCCATACGGAATATCAAAGGATTTTGAGCCCGTTAAGCTCAAGGTTTACGGCACGGACGAGGCTGATAAAACAATACTTCCGTCAGCCCCCATAGGTGCTTACGGCTTTAAGCAGAAAAACAGTGCCGCCGTTGCCGTTATTGAAGAGGGCGAGGCTGTTGCCACTGTTACGGCGAATGTGGCTCCCGTATGCGGATATAACTGCACCGGTGCAGGCTTCACCGTCACCGCCTCCGGCGAGGGCAGAAAAAAAACAGGCTTTTCGTCCGACAGCTACACCGGGGAAATACGGCTGTGCTTCCGCTTCCTTTCGGGCAACAATTCAACCTATGCCGCCATGGCTTCCGCCTGCCGTGAGCAAATCATAAGAAACGGCGTTTTATCCCCAAAATCGCTCACGGATTCAAGCAACATCCCGGCGGTGGTATCCGTCATAGGCGCATCGTCGCTGACAGGAAGCAGCAAAATTGTCCCTCTGACAACCTATGAGCAGGCACAGGATATGCTTGCGCTGCTCAAAGCCAAGGGCTTTAGTAACATATACATAAGATATTGCGGACTGTTTGAGGGCGGCTTGAATCAGACAGACATTTCAACATTTAAAATGAACTCACAGCTCGGCAACAGGGAAGAGCTTGACGAGCTTACGGCATACGCATGCGCACAGGGGCACAGCATATTTTATGATATAGGCATTTTGTCATCCGTAAAGGGCGGATACTCAAAAGCCGGAACCGCAAAGGATATACACAGCGCGTCACTCACCGTTGACGGCGCAAGAAAGCGCAGCCTGCTTAAGCTTTCAAGGCTTGAAGACAAGGTTCTTTCCGTCCTCGGCAAAGCAAGAGAATATGACTTTACGGGCTTTTGCCTGAATGATGCCGGAAATTACCTTTATTCCGATTATTCATCACACCAATTCAATGTCCGTCAGGCGGCAATGGATGAAATCACATCACAGACAGAGCCGCTTGTCACGGGCAGAAAGCTTATGACGGCAACGGGAAATCTTTTTATGCTGAAAAATTCCTGCTGTGCTGTAAATATGCCGATGGCACCGTCACACGAAACAAACGATTTATATAAAGCCGTTCCGTTTTTACAGATGGCGGTTCACGGCTCCATGTATTATTCCGGCTCTCCCGTAAATTATCAGCAGGATATAACGGACACCGCCCTGCGCTGCATTGAATACGGTGCCGCACCCGCATTTGAGTTCTGCTATGCCGACACGGACGATTATGCCGATGCGTATTACACCCGCCGCGCAACGGAAAGTGCCGCTGCTTATTCCATGATAAATGAAGCGTTAAAGGGATTGGGGGCGCAGCGCATCACCAACCATTATGAGGTTCAGAACAATGTTTTCTGCACAGAATATTCAGACAGCACTGCGATTTATGTAAATTATTCAGACAAGGATGTAATTATAGACGACACTGCGGTTGAGCCGCACAGCTTTATAAGAATAGGTTAATGTGACACGGATAAGGAGAATGAAAATGTATAACACAATTATTATCGGACACATCTGCAAGGACATAAACATTGACTGCGAGGGCAACGAGGTAAGAATGTGCGGCGGTGCCGTAACATATGCCAGCGCGGCGGCAAAGGCAATGGGACACAGGGTTGCCGCAGTCACGCGCATAGGAGCGGCGGACAGCGAAATAGTAAATGAATTTATCATTCCGAAAGAAGATAT
>JAKSQS010000058.1 GCA_024404055.1 Clostridia bacterium
TTCACCCCGCCCGGTTTGCAGAGAGTTACGAATTAAGAATTAAGAGTTAAGAATTAAGAGTTAAGTTGCTAAAAAAGGCAGAAGGGATAAAAACTATCCCGTCTGCCGAGCGCCTTGAATTACTTACGAATGCCGAGTTTTGCAATGATTGCACGGTATCTCTCAATGTCAACCTTCTGTAAATAAGCAAGAAGGTTTCTTCTGTGACCTACCATTTTAAGAAGTCCGCGGCGTGAATGATGGTCCTTCTTGTGAACCTTCAGATGCTCGGTAAGGTCGTTGATTCTCTTTGTGAGAACTGCAATCTGTACTTCGGGTGAACCCGTGTCACCTTCATGCATTGCGTATTCCGCCATTATAGCGGTCTTTTCTTCCTTGGTCATGAAAAATCACCTCATTAAAATATTTTTTCGCCGGGCACACAGGTAAAGGCAGGTGATACACTCTGTTTGAGTTTACCCCAATATCCGTGAACCGGTAAATTGCTTTGGTATTATATCACAAGTGCCCTCAAATGTAAATAGCATTCGTGAATATTTTTATCCGATTTGAATAAATTTTTTCGTTAAAATTTATGTCTTTCGCCGATTATGCTTTGTTAATAAGCTTCGGAAACACATTGTATACCAAAAAGAGAATAAGCGCTTTTACAAAACGGAATATATTCTTTAACCGTGATTCCTTCTTTTCGCTGAGTGTTCCGGGCTTATCCTCGGCGTAATCCGCTCCGAGATAATCCTTGCCGCAGTTGCTTTCTGTCATATTTTCGGAAACATCAATATCCTGATGATAAACTACGAACCGTCCGAGCTCAAAATCATCCACCGTGAGCTGTTTGTCCGCCGCCATAACCGTCACCATAATATTTCCCTCGTCATGTGAATCAAAGGCGTGTGTGTTTCCCTTGACAAACCATGTGCTTTCCGGGAAAAGGCAGGTTGAAGCATCAATCTTTTTATCGGGGGAAATATACTTTCCGTATCCCTGCGCAGTTCTTTCTGCAATATACTCGTCAGACAGTGTGCCGTAAACATCTGCCGTGGTTGCACCAAGAGAGGAACGGCTGACCGAAACATATTCATCCGCGAGCACATTTCCGTCCTTGATAACGGGAGCAAGCTGTATGCCGTACTTTGAAATTACGGCAACATTCACACCGGCATCCTTCAGACTGCCGAAAATCGACAAAGCGTTTTTCTTGATATTTTCATTAAAAAATGAAATTTTGTCAATCATTCCGGCATATTCATTTCTGAGTTCACTGCCTTCGTTTCCGTAAATATAGTTTAAAGCACCGTCAAATGCGTCATAGCCTACCATACCCCAGTAGCCCGGGAAGGTCAAAAGAGTTGAACGGGCAACAGCCGAGAAAACTCCGTATTCGATTTTTGAATACAAAACCTTTCTGAATGTATCGGACATTCCGTCAAAAACACCGGAATCTTCAAGAACACTTAACACGGAATCCAGAAATTCGGCAAGCACAGTATCCTTGCTGCCGGCATAAGCTTCGGAGGTAAGAAAGCGTCCGATAGCGTTGCCGTCAATGCCTAATTCACCGTTCAGCACTCCGTCAAGAAAATCCGCGCCGAGTGAGGTCGGAACATTCAAAGCGACACCCTTTAAGTCCTCTGTGCCGTATTTGTAAAGATAAGCCAGCAGAACATTACAGCCTAAGCATTTTGCTTCAATGCAGACCTTATCCTTTCCCGTTACGGCTTTAATGTCCTGAACATAACTGTGAAGCTCATCAACAATCTCAAGCGGGTCAAGTCTCCAGTCATAATAGAACTGATAATCCATTTCACCGTACAGACCGTCGCCGTTTACGGCACCCACATCATGCGTTCTGTCGTAATCCATTTCCTTCTTTTCCCAGCTGCGAACGCCGCAGTCGGTGCATACATCACCGTTTTTATCAAGAAGAACAGGCTTTGTCGCGTCGTATATTTCATTGTATACCGCGTCATAATAATCATCCCACTCGTCAAAAATAACACCCTTTAAAATCATCGGTGCAAGAATGCTTGCGGCAGTCTGTACAACCGTTGAGGTATCAGACGCGCCGGATTTGAACAGGTCAAAGAATGTGTCGATGCAGAACATTTTGCTGTCGTTGTCATAGCCGAGATTGATGCTGTCGCCCGCGATATATATAACGGGCGTGTCCACTTTTACGGTCGCGTGCTCATCCGCAAAAAGCGCAGACGCGGGAAAAACAAGTGATAAGCACATAACTAAAGTAAGTAAGTAAGTAAGTAAAATGCAAACAAGTTTTTTTCATAAAAGACCCTCCTGAAAATTATATTTATGCTCCCGTTTTCACCTTTCCGAGAGCAAGGGAGTACATATCGGGCTTGCCTAACTGCTTTTCAGGTGTTTCGTCTATCAGCAGCACACATTTAATGAAGGTTTCTATCTGCTCATACATCAGGTCGATATTGAATTTATCCATATGATGATTTTCTGCTACGCTGCACAGATAATCCGGCGCGGTAACGAGGGCGATTTCCGGTATGCCGAAGTCGAAAAGCGGCTGTCCTTCACCGAAATGCAGGAAATTGTGACCCGCATAGGTGGATACTCTCGCAAGCGTTCTGCCCTCAAGAGCTTTTTTGTAAATTTCATCCATTGTTTTGTTGCCGGTATATGTCAGCTCCACATCAATATCATTTGTGCAGGTGTATTTTCCGTCAACATCCTTGTATTCCTTACAGCCGAGGTGTTCAACCGCAACGCCGGCAACAGCCTTGATATGCCCTTTCTTTCCGTCCCAGAGGTCGCGGTGTCCCGAAAGCCATTTTGAGGTTGCCTGCATAGAGCCTTCCTTGAAATTAGGCAGTCTGAAATGTCCCGTTACAAACACAAAAATGAGCGTTCTTTCCGTTTTGTGCTTCAAAAAGTATTTCATCATGGCAAGCAGTGCCACGGGACCGTTTTCCTCCACGCAGTTTGTGCCGTCCGTATGTGTGTTTATAATAATTGCCCTGTCGTCCTTCTCACCGGGAATAATGGCGTAAAACGACTCTGTATGCGCCTGATTTTCCGTTTCGGCAACAAGGGTAAGCGTTGCCCTCTCACCCCTTTCGGCAGCCTCGAGAATTTTCTCGCCGTCCGTAGAATTGACCCAGAGAGCGGGTATGCCCTGATAGCCCATGATGAAGTTGAGATACTGTCCCTCCACCATTTCATCGCTCATGCCCTCCCATATGAGAATCATAGCTTTTGCTCCGCACGCCTTTGCCGCGGCGAAAAGCGGAAATTTAACAAACGAGGTGGCAACAGGTCCCTTGTAATATTTCGGAATCGCGCCGTCCTCAGTTATGAGCGAACGCTGATTGAACGCAACACCGCTCGGAACCTTTTCAAAGTCCTTCATTTTCACAACGGCAATGCCGCCCCTTGCGCCCAAAAAGCCGAGATGCTTTGCCGGACAGTATACAAGCTGACCCGTAACGCCGTTTTCCCCCGTCTGCCCCGAATAAGGCCAAGGGGATGAAACATGGATGCTCTCATCGCCCTCCATACCGTGCAGCACAATTGAGGATTGCTTTTCCTCCCAGCGGTTGAAGCGGTACGGGTCGGAATAAACCTCAAGCCCCATTTTCTTTATTTCGTTTTTCAGGTAAGCGATAAAATCAAGCTGACCCTTGGAGCCCGTCAGACGCGTACCGAAGCTGTTCATTTTGTTCATACCGTTAAGTACGGTTCTTTTTGATGCCATATCCTCTGAAAAAAATTCCATTTTGTCTTTCCTCCGTGAATAATCTGTGAATATAATACTACTATGTGATGCTTATGTCAATATTCATCAATTTGACTTTTTACTTTTTCAGGTTTATAATAAATTATTATTTACAGGAAGTGATTGTATGCTTGATTATCTGAGCTCATGTGTTTCAACAGAGGTTATATTTGTATTAAGGGTTTTTATCGCCTCTGTGTGCGGAGGTGTCATCGGCTATGAGCGCAGTCAGCGGCAAAAGGACGCCGGTATAAGAACGCACATTATCGTTGCGCTCGGCTCCGCGCTGTGCATGGTTATTTCAAAATACGGCTTTGACGATGTACTGTCCGGCGGACTGGGCTACAGCACGGATGCATCGCGTATCGCCGCAAATATAATTACAGGCATAAGCTTTCTGTGCGCCGGCGTTATTTTTATCAAAGAACAGTCCGTAAAGGGGCTTACCACGGCGGCAGGCATATGGGCAACAGCGGCTGTTGGTATGGCAATAGGCGCGGGTATGTATTTTACGGGGATATGCACCACCGTGATACTTATCATTTTGCAGGTTGTACTGCACAGGCTTTCATCCAAAATCGAAGGCAACCAGACAAAGGGCATTTACATAGAGCTGAACAGCGATGCAGACTGCGCGTTTGAGCTCGGAGCCATTGTCACACGGTTCGGCTCAACATTGCAATCCATAGAACGCCGCAGTGATAACGGACTGCCGATTCTGCACATGGTTATTATACCGAAAAATGCCGCCTCGCTCGAACAGATAACAGACAGCATACGGCAGATGGGTGTTGTTAAGGATTTATTTGTGGAATAAAAAAACATAAAAAGAGCAACGGTTTTCTCGCTTCATGTAAGAAAACCGTTGCCTTTTTATTTTGCTTTTCAGTAAGAAAAGCTCCATTCTTCATCAATGCTTCCGTCAAATACGGCACTGAAATTCGCGCCTGACA
This sequence comes from Clostridia bacterium, assembly GCA_024404055.1. GTDB lineage: Bacteria > Bacillota > Clostridia > Oscillospirales > Acutalibacteraceae > UBA6857. Next base: position 4,699 of record JAKSQS010000058.1, read on the forward strand.
TTCTGCCGCGTCCCGTTACCGTTATCGGCATATAAATGCTCATGCCTGACAGCAAACCGTTTGAGCCCACCGTTGCCTCAATAACCGTTCCCGAATATGTCAGCTCGGCACTTGTGAGACTGTTAAGACCGGAAAAATCAAGATAACCGACGCAGTTGTAATTATATGTCGGCGGATTTTTCAGTGTTGCCGTTTCCGGAACAATTGCAAGCTTATATTGCTTTCCGCCCGAAACCTTTTTAACCTCAATCGACGAAACGGCGTCATTTGTAACGGTGAACAGCTTATCGCCCACACGGGGAGGTATAACATCCTTCGGAGTAACCCTTCTGCCCTGTGCATCAACCCCGGTACCGCCGGAGAATTTATACGAAAAGCCCGTGCCGTTTCCGATATAATTTTTAACGGCACTGTCAACTGAGTCCTCAACACGCGCCACGGAACAATTTGTAAGGCTTATATCTCCTGCCTGGTTGTATTGTGCCGTAAACCTGCCCTGATATTTTTTAGTGTCATTAATTGCTTTTGAAAGCTCCTGAAGCAGCTTGTCCGTGCTCTGCTCAATTGCGGATTCAAGCTTTTCATCAACAGTAACAGGCACTGTCACAGTCGGCTGTGTTGTTGTCGGCTGCGTCGTTGTCGGCTGCGTCGTTGTCGGCTGCGTCGTTGTCGGCTGCGTTGTTGTCGGCTGCGTCGTTGCCGGCTGCGTTGTTGCCGGTTTTGTCGTCGTCGGCTGCGTTGTAGTCTGTTGTGTTGCACTTGTCTGTATCGGTACAGTCTGCGTTTGTTCACCGGGATTCTCTTCTGCAGCCGGAGAGCTCAGCCTCATTTCTCTGAAATTGCCGATTTCGATTCCTACAAAAAATATCCATATGCAAACGACAACAGCGATGATTGCTTTAATGCCCCTGTTCACAATTATCACATCCTTTTTCTGTACCTAATAGAATACAAAATAAATCGTTTTATGTCAATAGATAAAAAATAAAGAAAATAATCTTTTATAAAAAAAGTGCTTCCCGTTATGTATCAGCATAAGGAAAGCACCGTTTTCAATTATTATTATATTTTCTCGTTCTGCGCCGAATGCACCGATTTACAAGAAATTATCTTGTGAAGGTCCATGTATCAAGGCAGTTGCCTGAAATGGTAAGGTCAACATTGAACACGGAGATACCGCCTGAGCCCGTACCGGACATCTTGCAGTTTTCAACGATTTCATCAAGCGTACCGTTTGCATTATAGGTTGCCTTGAGCTCAAGTCCGGGATAGGTCATGTTAGCAGCAGTAATCTTTGCAGGAGAAATATCAAGCGTTGCAAGGTTCAGCGGATCCATAATTGACTCATGGTTTACAGGATTCACCGTTGCACCCGTTGCGCCGTCGAAGGTTGATGTTTCTTCATTAAGAACTATATCAATAGTGCAGGTGCCGTTGCCGTTGTCAACGCAGGTCGCGCTCTTTACCGCTTCGGGCTTAAGGCTTGCATCCTTTCCGCTGGGAACGAAGAAGCTGTTGAGTTCCTTTGTGCCGCCGTCATCCTTAGTGGCAACGCCGTCTGTAAATACATATGTATCATCCGTATCCGTAATGAACTTCTGGATAATGGGATTGAGAAGCTTGGTGGCTGCGGAGATTGAGCAGTCATCAAGATTAAGGTTTATGGATTCAACCTTTCTGACAGTAACCGTGCCGGCTTCATGCTTGCTGGCATTAACTACTTCGTTGAGCTTTGCAACGATTTCATCAGTTGTTGAGGGAACGGAACCGTTTGACGGAGCAGCCGTGGTATCCGCGGGAGCAGCTGTTGTATCTGCGGGAGCAGCCGTTGTATCTGCCGGAGCAGCCGTTGTATCTGCCGGAGCAGCCGTGGTCGCGGGAGCAGCCGTGGTCGCAGGAGCAGCCGTGGTCGCAGGAGCAGCCGTGGTGCCCGCAGTGCCGGAACCTGAATTATCGTTCACTTCAACACTAATCTGAATACCGGTGCTTGAGCCGAGGAAGAAGCCGCCGAACGCAAGTACAGCCGCTACGAGAATAGCTACGATAACAAAACTTTTTTCTTTCATTTTTGTACCCCTTTCAGTTAGAGAACATCCGTATTTTTGTTTTGATGTGCATATGCACTCACAAAGTATAAGTTACAACAAATCAGTAAAAAAGTCAAGCAAAAAGACGATATTTGTTTTAATAAATTTGATTTTCTCTGTTTTCACCTGCATATTGAAATATTTCTCACAATATGCTATAATATTGAACAATCGGTTTTCCGATACATATAACGAAAGGAAAAAAGATATTATGAAAACCAAAAAAATCATTGCGGCACTTCTTGCCGTGCTTATGCTTGTTCTTACCGCCTTCACCGGCTGCGGAGCCTCTGACGAAGCAAAAACCGTTGATTCAATAACAAATGTTGACGAAGAAACGGTGCTCCAGGTTACTTCAGACATGACGCGTAAGCAGCTTTATAAGCTTTTCGGAGACACTTACGGACAGCAGGCAACGGGACAAAACGGTTTCCTTGCAACCTATATTATTGCCGGGAAATACATTTATTCCGTTTCCGTGTTCAACGATGACTCTTCCGACACGGCTCTCGGCTATGACGGCGAAGCCATACTCAACAGCCTTAAAAACGGCAAAAAGCTTACAACACAGCGTGCAATGACAGTATCAGCCGAAAAAGACCTCAACGCAAAAAAAGCCAAAGACGGCTTTAAGGTTACTGTGGACTATTCCGGCAAATACACTGCGTATATGAATGGCTATGAAGTGAGTGTTAAAGGCGAGCCTGTTGACCAGAAAAAAAAGCTGACAGGTAAAAAGGTTCTCTCAATTGATGTGCTCAACCCCTTAAACGACAGCAGCAAAAAAGCAGATACGGCAGACGGTGAAGCCGGCACAGTTGCCGAAAACAGACTTCTCGGTCTTCTTGAAATCAGAAACGATGCTGACGAAGTGGTTTATGTTGAAATTTACACTCTCGGCGGTGAAAGCTTTATTTGCAGAGTCAGACAGTAACAAACTTGATAAAGTAAAATATCGGCTTTCTTTGCAGTCACCTGCAAAGAAAGCCGTGTTTTTTCGGTGCGTTTTCGCGCCCGCAATTTTCTTCCTTCGTATCTTTAACATTCATATCTGTGCAAGCACAATGGCAACCGCCATCAGTGCAACGCCGATAAGCTCTCTGCCGCTCATGGTCTGGTTGAGCACAAGCCAGCCGAACAGTGCCGCAAAGCAGGATTCAAGGCTCATTATCAGTGACGCAACCGTGGGATTCAGATGCTTTTGCGCCACAATTTGCAGTGTAAACGCCATGCCGCAGGAAAAAACTCCGGCATAAGCAATGGTAAGCCATGAGCCTTTGATTGCCGAAAGAGTTGGATGCTCAAAAATGAACATAAACGGAATACACAGCAGTCCGCACACCAAGAACTGTATGCATGACATTTTTACGCCGTCTGTTTTTTTGGAGAAATGGTCTATTGTAAGTATGTGCGCCGAATATCCGAATGCGCACAGAAAAACAAGAAAATCGCCTTTTTCTATTTTGAGGTTTTCCGAAACGCAAAGCAAATACAGACCGGCAACGGCTATACCAACGCCTATCCACGCCTTAAATCCGACCTTCTTATGTAAAAACAGCCCGAATACGGGAACAAGCACAATGTAAAGCGCGGTGATAAAGCCTGCTTTACCCGGCGTTGTGTAAACAAGTCCCGTCTGCTGCAAAACGCTGCCTGCAAAAAGGCACAGTCCGCAGCACACGCCGCCCGTAATCAGGGTTTTTCTTTCCTTCTTCTTTTCCTCTTTTGTCAGCGGAACAGGGCTTTTATTTCTTTGGCTTGAAGTGTAACACACAGGCAATACAGATATTGCACCCAGCAGATTTCTTATGCCGTTAAAGGTTATCGGCTCTATTGTATTCATCGCCACGCTCTGCACCACAAAGCCGAAGCCCCACAGCACCGCCGTCAAAAGCATGATTAACGAGCAAATGACCGTTGTTTTATTCTTTTTTGTTTCTTCCAATCTTTTCACCAATTCCTTCATCATATATTTTCAACGCCTGCGCCGCATCGTCCGCAATTTGCCGTGAAAGTGCTTCAAAATCCGGGAATGTTGTCTCCCCTCTTAAATATGAAAGCAGACGAACGGTAATGTCCTGTCCGTAAATATTCTCCGAAAAGCCGATTATGTTCGTTTCGCTCAACAGCACATTGCTGCCTACTGTCGGTCTTATGCCTATATTCGTCACGGACGGATAAGCTTTTCCGTTCACCTGTGCCATACTTGCATATACGCCGTATTTCGGCACGATAAGCCCGTCGGGAAAAATCTGATTAGCGGTGGGAAAGCCCATACCCGTCCCTCTGCGGTCACCGTGAACAACCGGCAGGGTATAACCGAATGGTCTGCCGAGCATTTCGTTTGCCCTTTCCGTTTCTCCGCTTTTCAGTGCCGCCCTTATTGCCGTGGAGCTGACAACAGCCCCGTCAAGCATATACGCGTCAAGCACAAATGCCTCAATTCCGTATTCGGTGCATATTGCTTTCAGCGTGTCCGGGTCGCCCTGTCTGTCCCTTGCGAAACGGTAATTAAAGCCGCAGCAAACGGCTTCAGCCCCGTTTTTTATCAATATAGCTTTTACAAATTGTTCCGCTGCCATGCTCCGTATTTCAGGGAAGCTGACGCGGATTATTTTTACGCCGAGAGATGAAAGTATCTCATTCCTTTGTGTCTGTGTGAGCAAAGCATCAGGTGCTTTTCCGCTTATATCATAAAGCGGATGCCTTTCAAACAGCATAACCGCCGGGGCAAGATTTTTCTTTTCCGACACGGATATGCATTTTTCGATAACGCTCATATGTCCCCTGTGAAGCCCGTCAAAGCTTCCGAGCGCAATACAAAGTCCTTTCAGAAAAAACCCACCACCTTATGTCGGTACATATATTTTTCTCGGGCTCAGGCTCTCCCCGTCAGTCTCACCGACACCGAGAAAAGTCCCGTCCGGCGCATAAACGCAATATCTGCCCGAGCACTCCTGTTTTATTCTGTCAAGGTCAAGCGCGCCGCCGTTATGAAAGCGCACCGCCTGTTTTTCACTGACCGTCAGTCTCTTATAGCCCAGTGCCCTGTCAATGGGCATCAGCACTTTTTCAAGCTCTCCCCTGCCGCATATTTCACGAAGCTGTTCAAGCGTACAGCTTTCTTTTTCGGTAAACGACAGTGCGCTGACCCTGCGCAAAGCGGTAATCACCGCGCCGCAGCCCAGCTTTTCGCCTATATCGTTGGCAAGAGAGCGTATATATGTTCCGGCAGAGCACTCAACATATATTTCGTATTCTCCGTTTTCCTCATTTATACTGACAAGCTCAAGCCTTTTCACATTCACCGTCCGCCCCTCACGCTCAATCTCTATTCCCTGCCTTGCAAGAGTATAAAGGCGCACGCCGTCCTTTTTCACTGAGGAATACATCGGCGGTATCTGAACGATTTCACCTGTGAAAAGCTTTGCCGTATTTTCAAAATCCGTTTTTTTCACATATGAAAAATCCTTTACGGATAATACATTTCCCGTTATGTCAAGGGTATCGGTTTCTGTTCCGAGCTTCACCGTGGCTTTATATGCCTTGTCGTGAGACGGAAACATTTCAAGAAAACGCGTACAACCGCCGAAAGCGACAGGCAGCACACCTGTCGCAAACGGGTCAAGAGTTCCGGCGTGTCCCGCCTTTTTCTCTCCTGTTATTCTTTTCGCCGCGCTGACAGCGGCAAAGGAAGTCATTCCCGCACTTTTGTCAAGACAAATGATTCCCGTCATATTTAATCCTTTACAGTATCAAGGTATTTTCCCGCCGCATCAAGAACCGCCTTTTTCGCGTCCTCAAGTGTACCGCGCACCTCACAGCCTGCCGCACCCTTGTGTCCGCCGCCGCCTAAAGCCTGACATATCGCCGACGCATCATACCCGCCGTTGGTTCTCACACTGATTTTATACAGTCCGGGCTCTTTCTCGCGCATTGTCACGCCGATGTCCACGCCCTCAACCTGCCGCGGTATGCCGCATATGGCATCGCAGTCCTGCTGTGACGCTCCGCTGATGCGAAAATCCTCTCCTGTCAGGGAAATCACGGCAACCCTGCCGCCGAAATGAAGCGTAAGCCCCTCAAGTCCGCGCTTTTCAAGCTTCATATAGCTGAAGCTCTTCGTTTCAAACATGAGCTTGTTTATCATCGCGCAATCCGCGCCTGCCGCCATCATTTGCGCGGCGGCAATGTGGGTGTTTGCCGTGGTGTTCATAAAGCGGAAGCAGCCCGTGTCAGTGGCAAGTCCTGTATATATCGCGTTTGCGATTCCCTGTGTTACGGTAACGCCCAACAGCTTTATCAGCTCCAGAATCAGCTCTGCCGTGCTTGAGCTGCCCGGGTCAACACAGGTTTCATATGCAAAAAGTCTGTTTGAGCCGTGATGGTCAATACTCAGCCCGATTTTACCGTCATATTTTTCTTCAAGACTGCCCAGCAGTTTTTTGTCTGCAACATCAACAGACATAATAAATTCAGGCGCGAAAAGCTCTTTTTGTGTATTTGTGAAAAGATAGTCGTATTTATGCGGTATTTCATCCGAGTTTTCTATACGGCTGCGCTTACCCAACTGCCCCAGCGCAAGGCTTAACGCTGCCGCGCTGCCTAATGTGTCTCCGTCGGGATTGGCATGGGTCAGAATCAGTATATTATCACGGCTTGATATTATTTCAGCCGCTCTGTCAAGTCCGATAATCATTTTATCCGTCATTTTTCCGATAAAAACCTTTCTGAATCATTCATTCCCGTGTCCGCTGTTTTCCAGCTTTTCAAACATTTTTATGCCCTGCTCAACGCTGTCGTCGGCAATAAATTTCAGCTCCGGCGTTTTGCGCAGGTGAAGCCGCTGACCTACCTCGCGGCGGATATATCCCGTCGCGCCGGTAAGCCCCTTCACCGCCGTTTTCGCCTTTTCTATCCCTTCAAGCGCACTCACATAAACCTTGGCAAAGGATGCGTCACTGC
>JAKSQS010000059.1 GCA_024404055.1 Clostridia bacterium
GCTGTTCTTTGTTGCCATGTTCCTTGCGCCTGTGGCTCAGCTTATTCCGACCTATGCCACTGCAACCGCACTGATTTATGTCGGCGTTCTGATGATGAACGGAGTGAAGGAGATTGACTGGAACAATCCGTCGGAAGCTGTTGTAGCTTTCCTTACGATGGCCATTATGCCGTTGACATACAATATCTCTTACGGTATAGCCATCGGTATTTTGGCTTATGTGTTCATCAAGGTTTTCAGCGGAAAAGCCAAAGAAGTTAACATAGGATGCTGGATTATAGGATTACTGTTTTTATTAATGTTCTTCCTTTCAAACTAATCCGGGATGCAGGTTGCTTTTCGGGCAGGAGAATATTGCGGATGTCTTATGACATCCGCAATAAATTTACTTTTATTTTTTATTATTATCAAGCTTTTCTCTCCAACCCGAATTCTCTATCGGGCAATTCATTCGGACTGATGAAATAGCTTCGCACATGGACTCGTAAGTGCCTCTTGTTCCTTCGGGACTCTGAAGGTAATTGGCAGCTCTTTCACGGCGTATACCGATATGCTCCGCAGTATCAACAGCGTCAATATTTGCGGCAATAAAGATAAACCCCCAGCCGTATTTTTCTTCCTGCTTTTTAATCATTTCTTTTACTCTGCTGCTTGAATAATTATGGCTTGCATTTTCCATACCGTCGGTGGTGATAAGAAACAGTGTATGTGCCGGAACATCTTCTTTTCGGGCGTATTTGTGAATATTGCCGATGTGGTGAATCGCTCCGCCGATAGCGTCAAGAAGTGCTGTGCATCCGCCGACTCCGTATTCGTTATCGGTAAGCGGCTTTACCTCTGACAGGTCAAGCCGGTCGTGAAGAACCTTTGTGTCATCGGCAAAAAGCACAGTGGAAACATAGCATTTTCCGCTTTGCTTTTTCTGCATAGGAATCCGCCTATGGTGTCCGCTTCCATGCCTGCCATTGAGCCGCTTTTGTCAATGATGAATACAAGTTCTGTTGTGTTGTTTTCCATTTTAATTCCCTCCGAAAAATAATGTGTTCGTTTGGCTTTTTCACCTTACGAACACATTATATCGGAGTTTATTTTTTGTTTGGTCTCCTGATGAGAGACAATTCAGCATCCGAGGCAAACCTGATCATACTGATAAAGAATTTCATGTTATATTGTAAACTCCGCTGTCAGCGGTGCGCTTACCTTGCCCCATGCATCTGCCGCTGTAATTTTAACGGTGTAATTTCCTTTTTCAAGTCCGGAAGAGGTAAAAATAATATCGGAGGGAACAGGATTTTTATAATAATCACCGATTTTTCTGCCGGCAGCCACGGTTTGTCCGTTTTCAGTCACAATTTCAAAGCGGTAAATAAATACAACATCGTCTGTTCCGGGTGTTGCCGGCGCAAAGGTGAATTTAACATCCGAACCGCTTACGCGTACATCAACATTGCCGTTGAATACGGGTGCTTTTGCCGCTGCTTTGCGCTCGGTATGGGCATATTTTGTTTTATTTACTTCAGCAACATTGTCAACCATATATTCCGCGAGAACCGCATTCGCGCTCATGTCGCAGACCCTGACCTTGACGCGGTTTGCACCGTCAACCTCTACAAGCAGCATATGTGCCATTGTGTCGCCGCTTTCGGGGTGATAGCTTGTCTGTCCGTCAAAGGTAAATTCATAATAGGAAAGACCACCGTCACCAATCGCGGTAAATTCGCCCTGCCAGATTGACCTCGGGTCGTTTGCCGGATAGTGTGAATGACCTGAAATATCAATAACCTGCGGATATTTTGAAAGGGTCTCCGTGAGAAAATCAACTCCCCAGCCGTCCTCCTCAAGACTTCCGTATACTGTTGATTTGATATGCTCATGCTGGAAAACAAATACGGGCTTTGATGGGTCGTCTTTAACCGCAGTCGCAAGCTGTTCATCAAGCCATTTAATCTGCTGCTTTGAATAATGCACGAATATGTCAGCACTTGCGGAAAGTCCTATAAAATGAAAACCGTTGATAACCTTATGAAAATCGGCCGCATCTCCGCTGATGCCGGAAATATAGCAACGGCTTATTCTGCCGAGGTAGCTGTCATGGTTTTTCGCCGCAACGGCAAGAAAATCCGTTCCGTCCTGCAGCGCACTGTCAACAAACGCCTTTATTGAAGCAAATGCCGTGGGAAGACCGAAGTCTGATATATCACCGACCATAACGGCGGCGTCAAGCTTATTATAGTTTTCGTCCGCTTCTGCCGCAGCATAGCCTGTTTTAAGCATTTTTGCAATTTTTACACAGCCGTCATCACCGAACTTTTCAACATGGGAGTCGCTGGAAACAACAAATCTTAATACCGGTACAAAATCAGCGTCCTGCTGTACCTGCATAGGCTCAATTTCAGGCATCGGATTAAAAAGCGTCATAACCGATGTAAGTACAGACAGAAGCATTACACAAATTTTAACGAACATAATATTGTCCTCTTTTCTTTAATTATAAATCAATATCAACGGATTTGCCGGTGGCTGCCGAGAGATAAACAGCGTCAATAATTTTCATAAGCATAACGCCGTCTTCCGCGTTTGCTTTGCATTCAGCCTTGCCTTCAACAGAATCCACGAAATTCTTTATTTCACGCTTGAAATCTCTGCCGAAATTAAAATTGTGTTCGCCGCGGATGTTTATATCGGCAAGACAGCCTGCATATTCGGTATGAAGCTCAAACGGCTCAAGGGTCAGTCCTGCCTTACTGCCGAATATCTCGATATTACCTTCATTTTCCTTTTTGTTGAGGTTGAAGCTTGTTTCTACCTGCAAGGTTGCTCCGTTGTCAAATTTTATCATGGCAACCGCCAAATCCTCAACATTGAAAACAGGCTTTTCCACCTTGGTTTCAGACTCCCATTCTGTTGTGCCGATATGGTCTCTCGCGCCGATTTTATCCGCTGTGATGCCGAAAACCGTTACAGGCTTCGGGCAGCCCATAACATAACGGGTCAGGTCGATAACATGAACGCCTAAATCAATAAGCGGTCCGCCGCCGGAGAAGCGTTTATCACCGAACCAGCCGCCCGGACAGCCGCAGCGGCGCAGATATGTTGCTTTTGCAAAATAAACCTCACCGAGGTCGCCATTTTCAATCAACGCCTTTGCATCTCTCGCGTCAAGTCCGTGCCGTCTGACAAAGCCTATCATAAGCAGCTTGCCGTTTTTCTCAGCGGCTGCTTTCATTTCCTCGGCTTCTTTTGCGTTCATTGCCATAGGTTTTTCGCATATAACATCACAGCCTGCGTTGAGAGCGGCAATTGTACACGGTGCGTGTGCCGAGTTCCATGTACAAACGCTGACAAGGTCAAGCTGTTCGTTTTTGAGCATATCCTCACAATTTGTATAATAGCGCGGAATATCATATTCCGCAGAAAAGCTCTTTGCTTTTTCTTCGTTTATATCACAGCAGGCAACAATCTGAACTCTGTCTGTAAGCTCCTTATATCCGTCAGCATGGCAGTGTGCAATACCGCCGTTTCCGATAATTCCGACTTTAAGCATAATATTTCTCCTTATTCGTAAATTTTATCAAGAATTCCGCGCAGCAGCTTGACCGCATGGGCAATATCTGCCATTCTTGTTTCTCCGGCTTCTCTTTCTATTGTGAGGAAGCCGTCATAGCCGAAAAATTTGAGCGTGGAAATATATTCAAAAAACGGTACGCCGCCGTCACCCAGCCGGTATTCCTTATGTGAGCCGTCCGGCTGCATCATGCCGTCCTTGGCGTGGGTATGTACAATATAATCGTGCAGCACTCTGACGGAATTTACAGGGTTTTCGCCGGCGCACATAAAGAGATTTGCAGGGTCAAGGTTCACCTTTGCCGAGTTCGTGTCCGCCTTGTCAAGTACGCCTTTAAGTGAAAGCGACATTTCCGGTCCGGTTTCCGTGGCAAAGCAGACGCCGATTTTATCGCCGTATTTGCCGAGTGTTTCAATAGATTTTACCATATTAAAATATTCTTCGCAGTTTTCATCCTCGGGCACCTTTCCGATGTGGGTGGTGATAATGTGCGTATCAAAGTCCAGTGCCAGATCCATCATGGACATGGTTCTTTTAATTTCTTCAGCATTGTCCCTTGATTTGAAATTCATGCCGAAATCCGCGCAGAGTGCGGAAAAAACAAGTCCGTTTTCTTTTACGAATTTCAGTATATCCTGTCTGTCCTGTGCCGAAAGATTTTCGGGTGCCATTTCTCCTCTTGTTACAAACGGCTGTAAGCCCTGAACGCCCATATCCCTTGCAAGAATGACCGCTTCTTTAAACGGTACCTGAAATGAATCGGGTATAACGCCTATTTTCATCATAATAAATTACCTCCGATTTATATTTTTTATATAATAGCATATTATTTCAGTAAAATCTACATATTTCTTGACTGAACAGGAAAAAAATGATATATTTTCATTAATTATTGCAGAAAATGAGGGATTGCATGAGTACAGAATATAAACTTTCCGTTCCGGTGATGAATCTGAACTTTTTTAACTATATGAGCCGCGAAAAAACAGTTGAGCTGTTTAAGAAAATGGGCGTAAAGCGCGTTTTTATTGCAAGCGAAAGTGAGTCGATTTACGGCAGTAAAAAGGAAGCGGAGCTCCACGCGTTAAGAGAGAACGCCGCTTATCTTCACTCACACGGCTTTGAGGTCGGCGCGTGGTTCTGGGCTTTTATGGACAGAAGTGAGGAATATGTCCGCATGACCTCTCCCGGTGGAGAAAAAAGCCGTGAAATGGTTTGCGCTACGGACGAAAGCTACTGCGAAAAAATGTTTTCGTTTATTCGCGACTGCGGACAGACGGGTATAGACATGATTATGTTTGATGATGATTTCCGTTACGGCTTTCACGATATAGGCTTTGGTTGTCTGTGTGAAAACCATCTTGCGCGTATTCGCGCCGTTCTCGGTGAAAATGTCAGCCGTGAGCAGGTGAGAGAGGGTATTATGACGGGCGGAAAAAACAAATACCGCGACGCGTTCATCAAGGTGAACGGAGAGGTTTTTGAGGAATTTGCGCTCCGTTGCAGGCAGGAGCTCGACAAGGTTAATTCGTCAGTGCGTATGGGCTTTTGCAGTTGTATAACCTCATGGGATATTGACGGTACGACCCCTGACAGAATTTCAACCCTGCTTGCAGGAAACACAAAACCGTTTTACCGACTTATCGGTGCGCCGTACTGGGCGGCTCTCAGTGCGTGGGGACACAGGCTTTCCTATGTTATCGAGCAGGAAAGGCTTGAAATCAGCAGAAGAAAAAATGAGGATATAGAAATTTTCAGCGAGGGCGATACATACCCCCGTCCGCGTTTTCGTGTTCCTGCGGCATATCTTGAGGGCTTTGACACTGCCCTTCGCGCAAGCGGCGGCACAGACGGAATACTGAAATATATGCTTGATTATTGCTCCGATTACGATTATGAAACGGGCTATACGGACGCGCATATAAGAAATATGCCGGTTTATGAAGAAATTGACCGTCTTTTCGGTGACAAAGAGCCGGTGGGCGTGCGTGTCTTTGATAATGCAGAAAAATTCTCAACGATTGACATGAAGCTTTATGAAAAAGACCCGATTTCGGTGCAGAACTCAGCATTCAGTGCTTCGGCGCGTTTTCTTGCTTCAAACAGTGTTTCAAGCGTGCATACAGGTAACGCATATGCAGGTATAGCCTTCGGCGAGGACGCACGGATTCTGACGGAAAGAGACATAAACAGCGGTCTGATTCTTGATTTTACGGCGGCAAAAATTCTTTTTGAAAACGGCATTGACACAGGTTTTATAAGCGAAAACGGAACAGCCGAAACGGGCGGCACGGAATATTTTACATCGGGTGAAAAAATCGGCAATCCCGGTTATGCGCGGCTGCACCGTCTTACGCTAAATGAAAAAGCACAGGTTGGCAGCTATACAATGCAGAAGAATGAAAAAATACCCGTTTTTTATACATATGAAAACGAAAATGGTCAGCGGATTGGCGTGTATACATTTGACGGATATGTAACGGGTGACGAGATTTTCAGAAATTACTGTCGGCAAAAGCAGGTTATATCCGCGCTTCAATGGCTTTCGGGCAAAAGGCTTCCGGCAATGTGCACGGGACACCCGGATTTATATATACTCACCAAACAAAAGGACAAGAAAATCACTGTCGGACTGTGGAATTTCTGCCCGGATAAAATTTATAATGCCTGTGTGGAATTTGCCGAAAATATAAAAGCTTTTTCCGTTTACGGTGCGGACGGAACGGCGAAGGAAAATACTGTAACGCTTTCATCAATTGACGCATTCGGCTTTGCCGCTGTTGAAGTAACATATTAAGGAGAGATGATATGTCAAAGGAATTTCCTTATCCCGATAAAAATTCAGAAAGAAAACTGCTTTTTGCCCGTTCGGGGCGTATAAAAGAGATACTCGAAAGCCGCATTTTTACCGACAGCGTTGAAACGGAAGATTTTCTGTTCAGGGACGGGCAGAGCACTATAAAAGAAATCAACAGCGGTGAATGGAGGCGTTTCGGCAAAAACGAATACTGGGGCTACCGCGAGCAATATTGCTGGTTTAAGCATAAAGTGAAAATTCCTGCTGCCTTTAAGGACAAAAAGGTTGTTTATTATGTTGAAATAACATCATCGGCAGAGCAGTTCATAATATATGTGAACGGCAAAATCACACAGGGGCTTGACTCCAACCACAAGTATATTTTCCTTACGGACTGTGCGGACGGCACAGAGGAATATGACATCGCGCTGTCTGCATATTGTGACGACTGGAATTTCAGGGGAGAAACACGGCTTTTGGCCACTCTCAAAACCTTTGATGACGACGCAAGCACACTTTATTATGATTTTGATGTGCTGTGCGGCGCGGCGGACTGCCTTGACACGGATGATATTGCAAGGGTTGAAATTGTAAAAGCAATGAATGAAGCTGCAAATATACTTGAGCTTAACACACCGGATGATGAAATATACCGTGATTCTCTGAAAAAAGCCTCCGCATATCTTCATAAAACCGTTTTCGGTGCAAAACATCCGGCATTGATTTCCTGCATAGGTCACACCCATATTGATACGGCTTATTTATGGCGCGTCAGGCAGACCAGGGACAAGGCGGGGCGTTCCTTTGCCACGGTGCTTAATCTGATGAGGGAATATCCCGAATACAGGTTTATGTCTCCGCAGGCACAGCTTTACGATTTTGTGAAGCAGGATTATCCCGATTTATATGAAGAAATAAAGCAGGCTGTACGGGACGGGAAATGGGAGCCGGAGGGCAGTATGTGGGTGGAAAGCGATACCAACCTTATTTCCGGTGAATCGCTTATCCGTCAATTTATGTTCGGCAAGCGTTTTTTCAGGGAAGAATTCGGCAAGGATACAAAGGTTATGTGGCTGCCGGATGTTTTCGGCTATTCCGGCGCGGTTCCGCAGATTATGAAAAAATGCGGTATAGATTATTTTATGACTACTAAAATTTCGTGGAATGAATATACCCGTTTTCCATATGATACATTTACATGGGAAGGCATTGACGGCACAGGTGTGCTTGCACATTTTGAGCCGTGCAGCAATACCGATGACAAGGTGGAGTTTTATACCACCTATAACACCGATATAAATCCTCTTTTTGCCGTTAAAAGCTGGCACAGATATTCAAATAAGGATCTCAATAAAAATATTCTCTGTTCCTTCGGTCACGGCGACGGGGGAGGGGGAGCGACAAGAAAAATGCTTGAAAACCTGAAAAGGCTTGAGCAGGGTGTACCCGGATGTCCCAATACAAGGCAGGAGTTTGTCCGGGATTTCTTTGACAGGCTGAAAAACGAGGTGGAGGGAAGCCGCCGCCTTCCGAAATGGCGCGGTGAGCTTTATATGGAAAATCACCGCGGCACACTGACATCGCAGGCAAGAAACAAACGCTGTAACCGCAAAAGCGAAATTGCGTATCACGATGCGGAAACACTGTCTATCCTTGCAAATACGCTTGCAAACGCCGAATATCCGGCTGATAAAATCAACGAAGCATGGAAAATCATACTGCTTAATCAGTTCCATGATATTATTCCCGGTTCTGCAATTTATCAGGTTTATGAGGACTCAAAGGCTCAATATGAAACGGTGCTGAAAGACGCAAAAAATATAAAAGCCGCAGCCATGCAGGCTCTTGCGGCACAAATCAATGCGGATGAAAACAGCGTTGTTGTGTTTAATACACTCGGCTTTATGAGAACCGAAACGGCACAGATTATCCTTGACGGGGATTATACTGTATTTGACGGGGAAAAGGAAATGCCGAGCCAGAAAACATTTGACGGAAACACTGTTTTCCTTGCCGAAAATGTTCCGCCAAAGGGCTACAAGGTGTTCCGGCTGAAAAAAGGTATTCCGTCAGTACACAATACGGTTGATGCAGACACAAGGCACGCCTGCACCCCGTTTTATGAGCTTGAATTTGATGAAAATATGAATATTTCACGCCTTTATCACAAGGAAAGCGGCAGAGAGGCCGCGCCCGGGCAGGTTATCGCAAGGCTTGCTGCCTGTGAGGACAGACCGTATAACCGTGAGGCGTGGAACATTGAATGCTATTTTGATGAAAAGACTTGGGATATAAACGATGTGCAGAGCACGAAGGTTATTGAAAGCGGAGAAGTGCGCACGGTGGTTGAAGTCGTTAGGAAATTTAATCAGTCTGTTATCAGGCAGTATTTCGTTTTCCGCAACGATACACCGAGAATCGACATTATGTATGATATTGACTGGAAAGAAAAGAATATCGCCGTTAAAGCGGACTATCCCGTTGATGTGAACACGGACAGAGCAACCTTTGATATTCAATTCGGTAATATTCAGCGAACGACAACAAATAACACTCTGTTTGATTTTGCACAGTTCGAGGTTTGCGGACAGAAATGGGCAGACCTTTCCGATAACGGCTTCGGTCTTTCGGTGCTCAACGACTGTAAATACGGCTGGACGGTGAAGGATTCGCACATCCGTCCCACGCTTTTAAGAAGCGCGACAGCCCCCAATCACGCACAGGACAGGGAACGCCATATATTTATATATTCTGTTTACCCGCACTGCGCAGCGGTACACGAAAGCAAAGTTGTGCAGGAGTCCTTCAGTCTTAATGTGCCGCTTGAAACGGTCAGGGCGGGCGGCAGTGCAGGAAAGCTGCCGGAAGAGTTTTCATTTGTGAGCTGCAACCGCGACAATGTGATTATCGAAACGGTGAAAAAAGCGGAGGATACCGACGATATAATAATTCGCTTGTATGAGACATGGAATAAAAAAACAGATTGTGAAATCAGCTTTTTCACTGATATTATGCAAGCATATGAATGTAATCTGATAGAGGAAAACGATGAAAAAATAAGCTTTGAGGGTAAAAAAATAAGGCTTTCGTTTAAGCCGTTTGAAATAAAGACCTTAAAAATCAAAATGAAAGAGGCGATTTTATGACGCCGGCGGAACGCGCGATATGTGCGCTCAATTTAGGAAAACCCGATGAGATACCGACCTTTGAGCTTGAATTTCAGCTTTCCCGGGAATTTTTCGGCTACGAGCTTGACGACGACAGACTTCACCCCGATAACATAGGAAAATATTCTGAAAAAGAAATTGAAAAATTCTCCTATGAGCTTGCGGATAAATACGCCCGTGTTTACGGTGACAAAACCGCTTATGACATCGGCGGCGCGGCACTTTCGGGCAATGAGGAGCTTGACAGCCGACCCGGGCTTGACTACTGCATTATCCCGGTCTACTCCCCTGATTGGGATGACGCGGATTACTGCGTAACAAAATATTTCAGAAAACGGCTGCGTGAGCATTTCGGCTCCACCCGTCTTTTCGGCGGTCACGGAGACGGAACCTTTGCCATACCGTCCGGCAGGGATATGTATGACTTTGTTTACAGGCTTGCCGATGAGCCGGACGCGGTGAAGGCGGACGCGAAAAGGATGTGCCTGAGTGCGATTGAAAGAAATAAACGCCAGCACGAGGCAGGGCTTGATGTTGCACTGCTTTGCAGTGACTACTGCTATAATTCGGGACCGTACCTTTCTCCCACGATGATGAATGAGTTTGTTTTTCCGTATCTTGCCGAAATAATTGCTGCCGGAAAAGCGGACGGAATGTATATGATAAAGCATACAGACGGAAACATCATGCCCATTCTTGATGACCTTGTGCGGTGTGCTCCCCATGCCCTGCATTCCATAGACCCCATGGCTGGCGTTGACATACGCGAGGTGAAAAGGCTTGTCGGGGATAAGGTTGCCCTGTGCGGAAATGTACACTGTGCAGCTATGCAGACCGGCACGGATGACGAGGTGCGCCAAAGCACGGAATACTGCTTGAAATACGGCGGCGAAAACGGAGGTTATATCTTCTGCACAAGTAATATACCTTTTAAGGGTATGCCCCCGGAAAGATACAAAATGGTGCTTGATATATGGAAAAAGCACAGAAAATATTGAAAAAACATAGCCAGTGGAGCGGAGAGATTCGCTCCGAGTTTTTTTATTTTATCTTAATAGCCCTATACTGAAACCGTTCCACACTCTTAATTCTTTTGTGAGTTTTTTGCAAAAAAAACGAGGGCATCTTTCAATACTTCATTTGCTCGCTCCAATTCCGCGTTTTTTCGCTCCAGTTCCTGTATGAGGAACTCCTTTTCATCGTTACACATCTGTTTATGTTCACTGACAATATATGCTTCTTCTCCAAATAAATTTTGTCTATGTCGCCAGTCTGCTAAGGTGTAATACGGGATTCCCAATTGCAGCGCAGCTTTTTTAATTCCGATTTCATCCGATAATTTTACTGCCTCTTGTTTAAAACTTTTTTCATACTTCATATTATTTTTACCTTTCTTTTTTTCTTTATATCATGTTTTGGTTAGCTTTTCAGCCGAAATTTAATATAATACTCTTATTAAACAACATAATCGGCATTATGTTGTAAGTGCTGATACAAAAATGCCGTACAATAACTGTACGGAACAAAAACAAGTATGAAAAATTAAGCCTTTGATATTTTCTTCAAAGAATAAAGCCAAAGGCTTGGTTTATTATGTCTTAAATTTTACACAACCTCACTTTTCGTCACCTTTATTGTTAAAAACTATTGCATTTTTATTATTTTCTGTTATAATTTTACTTGATAAAATTTATGTAATCGGTCTTGCTTATAACATAATGCCGATTATGTTATAAGCACAAATCGCGGGAAAAATCCTGCGGTTTTTCCGTAGGGGACGATGCCCACATCGTCCCGTTTACATTCATGCATTCCGTAATGGACGATGCCCACATCGTACCGCCGTAAAGCATTCGCTTGTTCAACACATTTATTTGGGATATATTGTAACAAAGCCCTACACGGTTTCGGCATTCAGGTTCGGTGCGTTGAGGGCAACGCACCCTACGGAATACTGACACGACGCATCCGGTTATAACAAATGCTGTATGAAGCAGTCAACGCGCTGCGGTGCGTTGAGGACAACGCACCCTACGGAATACCGGCACGACGCACCCTGCAATTGCAAATTCCTGTTTGCTTTTTTATTTCCCGGCGTGATGTCATATAACAAGCTTCATTTTTTCCATTCGTCTGCGGTGCTCGTCGCCGGT
>JAKSQS010000006.1 GCA_024404055.1 Clostridia bacterium
AGCGGTTCCAGTTACAAATCTCTGTAAGAAAACCGCTCTTTTTCATATTAATAAGTGTTTTGCTTTTCGGTCTGCGCCGAAGCTGCCACCGGAAGGTTATCGGTCTTCGCGGAAATAGAATAATCCCAGGCTCTGCGGCGGCTGTGTTTCACGCTTCTTCCTCGCGCTGATAACAATAAGCACGATAATCGTCACAAGATACGGTGCCATTTTGATAAGCTCCTGCGTTGCCATAGTGGTGTTGATTATCTGACTTAAATAATTGTGAACAATGTAAAGTCCGCCGAACAGGAACGAGCCGAAAATGCTCATTGTGGGTCTCCATACGGTGAAGATAACAAGCGCAATTGCAAGCCAGCCTCTGTCACCGAATGCGTCGTTTGACCATATGCCGCAGGCGTAGTCCATAACATAGTAAAGTCCGCCGAGACCTGCTATCATGCTGCCTATGCAGGTTGCAAGATATTTGTTTTTCGTAACGGAAATGCCTGCCGCGTCTGCCGTTGCCGGATTTTCACCAACAGCGCGAAGATTAAGTCCGCCTCTGGTCTTTTTAAGGAAAAGAGAAACCAGCACCGCAATGATAATTGCCGCATATGCAAGGAAGCTGTATGACAGGAAAATCTGTCCGAAAATGCCGAGAGAACCGGCAAACGGGAGCTTCTTTGAAAAATATCCGCTTGTGAATGAAAGGGTAATTGACGGAACATCCGCCTTGACAAGCTTTATCAGTGAGCCGCCGAAGAAGTTGCCGAAGCCGATACCGAAGGTGGTAAGGGCAAGACCGGTTACATTCTGGTTTGCTCTCAATGTGGTGGTAAGGAACGAATAGATAAGTCCCATAACAAGCGAACCGAACAGACAGCAAACAAGGGGAATGAGAATAACCAGAACCGGGTTTGCATTGCTCTTGTCGGGCAGAAGGCTGTTTTCATAGGCAAACGAGCCTATAACGCCGCTGATACCGCCTACATACATGATACCGGGAATACCAAGGTTCAGGTTGCCGCTCTTTTCAGTGAGAATTTCACCGGTGGAGCCGTAAAGAAGGGGGATGCCCTGCATGATCGCTCTTTGAATAAAAGCCACTATCATCGCTATCATTTCACGCCTGCCTCCTTTATCTTTTTGATCTTATGTCCGCGGAAACGGATTTCATAATTGATGAAAAATTCGCTTCCGATGATGAAGAAAATAACTATACCCATGATAATATCGGAGAAGGAAGCGTTCAGACCGAAATCGGTGGAAATCTGACCCGCGCCCTTTTCCATGAAAGCAAGAATGAACGAGGTGAGAATCATATAAAGCGGATTGAACTTTGCAAGCCACGACACCATAATCGCAGTGAAGCCCCTGCCGCCGGCAGTGTCCCTTGTAAGGGTGTGGTCGGTGCCGGCAACAAGAAGAAGTCCGGCAATACCGCACAGTGCGCCCGAAAGAATCATCGTACGGATGATAACCTTTTTAACGTTGATACCGATATATTTTGCGGTGTTTTCACTTTCACCGACAACCGCTATTTCGTAACCGTGCTTTGAATATTTCAGATAAACATAAACTGCGGCGGTAAGAAGAGCTACGATGATGATGTTAAGCAGATAATTGTATTTGCCGATAACGGGCAGCCATCCGGCATTCGTGTCGCTGTTGATAACACCGATTTTGCCGGAGCCCTTCGGTACTGAGTTTACATATACGAAATATGAAACGATACACATAGCGATATAGTTCATCATCAAGGTGAACAGTGTTTCATTGGTGTTCCATATTGCTTTAAAAAATGCGGGAATAACAGCCCAGATGATACCGGCAATAACACTTGCGGCTATCATCACGATAATCAGAAGAGGTGTGGGCATACTTTTGAAATAAATCATGCAAGCCGCAGTCGCAAGTCCGCCCATGAGCACCTGCCCTTCCGCGCCGATATTCCAGAAGCGCATTTTAAACGCCGGAGTTACGGCAAGGGAAACACAAAGCAGCATGGAAAGGCTTTGCAAAAGGCTCCATATCTTTCTGGGAGTACCCATTGCACCCTTGAACATGGTGGCATATATCTGTAACGGATTGTCCCCGGTGAACACGACGATAACCACCGCGCACACGATGAGAGAGGCAAGCACGGAGGCTATTCTGATAAGCCATGACTGCCAGAAGGGAAGCGCGGAGCGCTTCGCAATATGTATAAGCGGTTCTTTAACCGTTTTGGCATCGTTTTTATTTGCCATATCATTCGCCTTCCTTTCCGTCCGCCGTCTTTGTCATAAGCAGACCGATTTCTTCCTTTGTAGCCGTATTTCCGTCCACAATGCCCGTTACCGAGCCGCCGGAAATGACGAGTATTCTGTCGCAAAGCTCTGTGAGAACATCAAGGTCTTCACCTACGAAAATAACCGCGACACCGTTTTTCTTCTGCTGTGTGAGAAGATTGTAAATCATATATGATGAGTTGATGTCAAGTCCTCTGACCGGATAAGCTGCCATAAGCACCGTCGGTGCGGAGGCTATTTCGCGTCCTACAAGAACCTTCTGCACATTGCCGCCCGAAAGTCTTCTGACGGGTGTTTCCGTGCCGGGAGTAACAACCTGCAATTCCTGTATAATTCTTGCCGCAAGGTCGCCCGGCTCTTTTCTTTTGAGAAAAACGCCGTTTCCTTTGCGATACGAGCGCAGCATCATATTGTCGGTAATTCCCATGTTGCCCACAAGACCCATACCGAGTCTGTCCTCGGGAACGAATGAAAGTCTGACACCTAAATTTCTTATCTGCAAGGGTGTTTTGTCGCGCAGGTCTTCTTCCTTTCCCGTCTTGGGGTCATAATAAATTATGCTGCCGCTTTTGAGCGTTTGCAGACCTGCTATGGATTCAAGCAGCTCCTTCTGTCCCGAGCCGGCAATACCCGCAATGCCGAGAATTTCGCCGGAATTTGCCGTGAAATTCACATTTTTAAGGATTGAAACGCCCTCGTTATTTATAACTGAAACGTTCGTCAGCACAAGCCTTCTTTCCGGCTTGTCGGGAACGGATCTTTCAATATTAAGACTTATCTTCTGTCCCACCATCATTTCGGTAAGCTGTGATTCATTGGTTTCACTTGTTTTTACCGTGGCGATATATTCGCCCTTTCTGAGAACCGCAACCTTGTCGGAAATTGCCATAACCTCGTTAAGCTTATGCGTGATAATGATTATCGCCTTTCCGTCATCGCGCATTTTTCTCAGAACATCAAACAGCTTTGAGGTCTCCTGCGGGGTAAGCACTGCGGTGGGCTCGTCAAGAATAAGTATGTCGGCACCTCTGTAAAGCACCTTGATTATTTCAACAGTCTGTTTTTCGGAAACAGACATTTCATATATTTTCTTTTTTGGCTCAATAATAAAGCCGTATTTATCGCTGATTTCCTTAACCTTTTTTTCAGCCGACTTTATGTCGAACTTTTTTCCGTCGTTTATGCCGAGAACAATGTTCTCCGTGGCGGAAAAAACATCTACCAGCTTAAAATGCTGGTGTATCATACCGATTTTATAGTCAAACGCGTCTTTGGGCGAACGGATGGAAACTTCCTTACCGTCAACAAAAATCTGACCGTGATCCGGGAAATATATACCGGATATGATGTTCATAAGCGTGGTTTTGCCGCTGCCGTTTTCTCCAAGAACGGAAAGAATTTCGCCGTTGTTGACAACAAGGGAAACATCCTTGTTGGCTACAATACCGCCGAAGGTCTTTGTGATGTTTTTCAATTCAATAGCCGGTGCTTTTTCCAACTTTAGCCCTCCTTTAATTTAAAAAGGGCGAAGCTGTCGGCCTCGCCCTTTGCCGGGAACGATATTAGTATTTTTCGTTGAGCAGCTCAATACCGTCAATTCTCAGGTCAAAGTAAGGAGCTGAACGGAACTTGGATTCACTGAAGATACCGTTTGCGATAACCTCGGTGTCGGGTGTGTAAGCGTCATCGGTGTCAACATCAGCCTTGTAGCTGTCAAGGGTCTTGCCGCCAACCGTGAAGTTCTTAGCGTCAAATACATTGATGGAGCCGTCTTCAAGACCTGCCTTAACCTCGGCAAGCTTGTCTGCTGTGCCTGCTGCCGCTGCCTTCTCGTTAACATCGGTAACAACTACAGAGCCGGTTGCAAGTGTGCCTGTCCAGTCAGCATCAATCTCTTCACCTGCTGCAACTGCCTTGAGGGCATATTCAAAGTAAGGTGTCCAGTCGATTCTGGAGGAAATGATGAAGGTGTTGGGGCAAGCGGAAAGAGTTGAACCGTTGTAGGAAACATTGGGAACACCTGCGGTCTCACAAGCCGTGGGAGCACCCATGGAGTCTGCGTGCTGGCTGATAAGCTTGCAGTTGTGGCTGAGGAGGGTTGTTGCTGCTTCCTTTTCCGCAGCCTCGTCATACCATGAACCGGTGAACTGAACTTCCATTGTTGCGGTGGGGCATACGGAACGAGCGCCGAGGAAGAATGAGGTGTAACCGGAGATAACTTCTGCATATGTGAAAGCACCGACATAACCTATCTTTGCTTCTTCTGCCTTGAATTCGCCTTTTTCAATCATTTCGTTGAGCTTGAGACCTGCTGCAACACCTGCAAGGTATCTGCCTTCATAGATGGAAGCAAATGCATTGTGGTAGTTTGCAAGACCTTCTGTGTGAGCTCTTGTACCTGTTGCGTGTGCAAACTGAATATCGGGGCATTCCTTTGCAGCTTCGATGAGGAAGCCTTCATGACCGAAGGAGTCAGCAAAGATGAAGTTGCAGCCTTCGTCAGCAAGCTCAAGAGCTGCTTCCTTGCAGGCGGCGGATTCTTCAATGTTGGTCTTAACAACATATTCTACACCGAGATTTTCACAGGCTGCCTTGGCTGCGTTGATGAAGTTAAGGTCGTAGGTGGAGTTTTCATCGTGAAGGAAGATGAAGCCTGCCTTTACGCCATCAAGCTTTGCTGTTTCTGCCGCCGTGGTATCATCGGCTGCTGCCGTGGTGTTGTCTGTTGTGGTTGAACCGCCGCAAGCGGCAAACGCTACAACAACAAGTGCGAGTGTGAGAAGAATTGCGATTACTTTTTTCATGTTTTTTGTCCTCCTGTGTTTTGTTTTTTTATATAGCTCACCGCTTCTCTACGGTGACATCTACCTTAATTGTCGAACTCGATTTTTCCGTTTTCCATGCTGCTGACCATGGCAAGAGATTCTACCCTCACACCCTTTGCGCGCAGCTCTTTTCCGCCGGGCTGGAAGGATTTTTCAATTGCTATGCCGCAGCCGACAACCTCGGCACTTGCCTGAGCGCATAAATCAATCAGTCCGTTAAGTGCTTCTCCGCTTGCGAGAAAATCGTCTATAATAAGAACCTTATCTTCTGCTTTGAGAAAATCTTTTTCGATTGTTGCCTGATAGTCGTTGCCGTGGGTATAGGAATGTATGCCGGTGCGGTAAACATTGCTTGAAAGGTTGCTTGTACTTTCCTTTTTCGCAAAAAGCACGGGACAATCAAAAAACTGCGCCGTAACACACGCCAGACCAATCCCGGACGCTTCTATAGTAAGAATTTTAGTTACTTCGCAGTCATTATATAATCTTTTAAACTCTTTTCCCATTTCGGTTACGAGCTTTACATCTATAAGGTGGTTAAGGAATGAATTGACCTTGAGCACATTGCCCGGATACACCTTGCCGTCTGTGACAATTTTTTCTTTAAGAATGTCCATCCCAATCACCCCGTTCGTCAAAATGTAACTTGATTATAACAAAAAGCGACAAAACATTCAATACATTTCTTTGTAAATTTTGTTGCAGTTTTATTATTCTGTTTTGTGCATTATCACGATGAGAAAAAATTTTTCAAATATTTGTTCCATTTGCCGAAATATGTGGTATTATAATCGGAAAGGAGATGTTGATATGAAAAATATACTTAATGAATTAGAAGGCATTTATTCACTTATGCTCACTCCGTTCAAAACGGATTTAAGCGTGGATTATGACGCGTATGAAAGATACTGTGCTTTTCAGGTTTCACAGGGTGTGAAGCACCTGTTTGCCGTTTGCGGCAGCAGTGAAATGTCTGCTCTGACTTTGGAAGAAAGGCTGAACCTTGCCCGTCTTACAGTTAAAAACGCGCCCGACACATATGTTGTGGCAACCGGCAACATGGAATATGACCCTGCCGCACAGTGTGAAGAGGTAAAGCGCATGACGGACACGGGTGTGGACGCTCTTGTTTTCACCACAAGAGGTCTCGGCAACAACCCGGACGCGCTTGTTGAGCATGTGGCAAGGCTTAAGGAATGCACAGACCTTCCGATATTTATGTATGAATTTCCGGGTCTTCGTCCGCACCTTATCAGCGGCGAGACTTACGGCAGACTTGTAAAAGAATGCGGCGTGAAGGGCATCAAGGACACCACCTGCACAAAAGAGGGAATCAAGGCGAAAATAGACAACAAGGGCTACTCATGCATTATTCAGGCGAATATGCCCTTCCTGTTTGAAGCGTTCAAAATGGGTGCAAGGGGCGTTATGAGCACACCTACGGCGTGCGGCGGTGCGTTTTTTCAGAGATTTTTTGATGCATTTATGTCAGGCGATATGTCACTTGCCGAAAAACGCTATCAGGAAATCATGCTGCTTGACTGTGCCATCGGAGACGGCTTTAACGCTACGGCGAAATACCTTGTAAGCAAGCAGGGCTCACCCATGAATTACATAAACCGCGGCGGCACGGTGTTAAGCTCGCAGCGTTTACAGGCACTTGACGCATTCTTCGACTGGTGCTGCGCACAGGGACTTATGAAGGACAGCTTTTAAGGCGGTGAGAAGCGGGGCGAACCTTCCGCTTTCTGACCTGCTGTACACCCCGTATATTGTAAATAATGTATAGACAGACAGTTAAAATAAATAACCGCTTCATCATATATGACAGCGGTTATTTATTTTACTGTATAATACTGTTTCTCAAACTGTTCATTCTGCGGTCAAGGTCTGCACTGATTTCGGCGCAGGATTTCAGCTCTCCGGATATTTCCTCGTTTTGAATTTCCTTTTTGTATCGCAGCTGATGCTCAAGGCTTGCCCAAAAATCCATAGCTATTGTGCGAAGCTGAACCTCAACGCGCATTTTCCTGGTTTCATCGGCAAGAAAAATCGGCACCGCAACGATAATATGCAAACTTCTGTACCCGTTTTCCTTCGGATTTTCTATGTAGTCCTTGATTCGGATAACATCAATGTCGTTCTGCCTTGTAAGGGCTTTGGCAAGAACATATACATCATCCGTAAACGGGCAGACGACCCGAACACCTGCTACATCGTTTATGTTGTTTTCAATATTTTCCGCTGTGACAGCAAGTCCTTTTCTTTTCATTTTTTCAATAAGACTTTCGTGACTTTTCAGCCTTGTTGAAACGGAAGAAATAGGATTTCTGTCGTGCCGCAGGGAAAATTCCTCGTCAAGCACCCTGAATTTTGTTTCAATTTCCATAATTGCGCAGCGGTAATGCGCCATAAGTTTTTTCAGCTTTTCCTGATTTTCAACGGAAAAATCCGTGCTGTTATCTGCCATTTTATACACCTCTTGTCTTATTATACCACTTTTTGCTTTTTCAGGCAATATAATATGAAAATTAACATATTAATACTTTAAAACCCCGTACAGAATGGTATTATATTGGTATAAATATAAGGGGGTATATTATGAAAGGTCTTAACAAAGAGCTTATCCTTCCGGGCGCGGTGCTTCATATGACGGATTTTCTCGCTTTTGAAAACAGCCAGCGTTTTTTCAGCGGTATTTCCAACCTCATGTTTGCCTGTCTGCCTTTAAAAAAACTGAATTGCGAAAAAATACGGCTGAAAAGGGAAAACGGTACCGAAATGCGTGTCTGTGTTATGAAAAACAGCACGGGTGAAGGTAAAACCGTCGGCATACTGTGGCTGCACGGCGGCGGATATGTTTTCGGCGGTCCCGAAATTGCGGCAATGACTTTGCCGAAACACATTCTGGAAAAATATAACTGCGTTATTGTTTCCCCGGATTATACTCTGTCACCGTCCGCTCCGTTCCCCGCAGCACTTAATGACGCATGGCAGACCTTGCTGTGGATGAAGGAAAACCGCGAAAGACTTGGTATCGAAGAAGAAAAATTCATTGTCGGAGGGGAAAGTGCCGGCGGCGGACTGTGCGCCGGACTGTGTCTGTATGCGCGTGACAACGGGGAAAACTGCATCGGTTTTCAGATGCCGCTTTATCCCATGCTTGACGACCGTGAAACAGATACCTCTAAAAACAACCGTATGCCCGTGTGGAACACAAGGGCAAACCGCTCCGCGTGGAAAATTTATCTCGGAGGTGCGGACGGGGTATCCAAATATGCTGCTCCGGCAAGAGAGACGGATTTCAGCCGTCTGCCTCCGGCTATAACGATTATCGGCACTTTGGAACCGTTTTACGAGGAAACTCTGCGCTTTCTCGGCAGATTGTACAAAGCCGGTGTTGATACGGAATACAAAATTTTTGACGGCTGCTTTCACGCCTTTGACATAACGGTGCCGTTTTCCTCCGTCAGCAGAGTTTCAACCGCTTTTTTGCTCGATTCCATGAAAAAATACATAGAAAAATACATTTCAAAGGAGAACTGATATGAATAAACCTTTTCTCGGTGTGGCGTATTACCCGGAGGACTGGGACGAAAGCGATATGCCGCACGACATAGAAAAAATGAAGCAGGCAGGTATAACCGTTGCGCGTATCGGTGAGTTTGCATGGCGTAAAATGTAGGCTGGGCAGGGTGAATACGATTGTTTGTGGCTGCTCTGCGTGGTGGACGCGCTTGGTGCAAACGGCATCAAAACGGTTATGGGCACGCCGACCGCAACGCCCCCGATATGGCTGATAAAGCAGCATCCGGAGGTGGCATATCTCGGAAGCGACGGCGTACGCAAAAATCACGGCGGCAGGCGTCACTGCTGCTCAAATGCCCCGGCATATATTGACTCCTCACGGGAAATTGTCACTGCCATGGCGCGTGAGTTCGCGCACGACAAAAATATTGTCGGTTGGCAGATAGATAATGAAATTTACTCATGGGACGGCTGCTGCTGTGAATTTTGTGTGAATAAATTTCATCGCTATCTTGAAGAAAAATACGGTACGATTGAAGAGCTGAACCGGGCGTGGAATCTCAATGTTTTTTCACAGGCGTATGATTCCTTTGGTGAAATCCCGCCGGCGGTCAACGCATGGCACAATCCGCATATTATTTATGAATGGAAGGTTTTTCATCAGCTTTCAAACATTGAATTTATCAATATGCAAGCTGAAATACTGAAAAAATATGTTTCTGCTCCAATCGGTACGGATATGATGCCGTTCAACGGGCTGGACTATGAAAAAACCGTTGAAAATTTAGATGTTGTGATGTTTAATCACTATAACGATGAGAATAATCTGGCAAACGCGATTTTCTGGTTTGATTATCTGCGAACGCTGAAAAACACTCCGTTCTGGAACACGGAAACGCAGACAAGCTGGAACGGCTCGTCAAGTACAGGACAGGTTATGAAGCCGGAGGGCTTCTGCCGCCTCAATTCGTGGCTGCCCGTTATTCTCGGCGGTGAAGCGAATATGTACTGGCTTTTCCGTCAGCACCACGCGGGTCATGAGCTTTTGCACGGTGCTTTACTTTATCCGTCCGGCAAGCCGTTTCATATTTTCGGTGAGGTTCAGCAGACTGCTTTTGAATTTGAAAAAGCTGCGGAATTTATTTCCGATACCCGTGTTCAAAGTGATACAGCTCTGCTTTTTACCTCGAAAAACTGGAATTTGTTTGAAACGCAGCGTATATTAAATGATTTTAGCTACTGCGAAAGGCTTATGAACGATTTCCATAAACCGCTGATTGAGTCCGGCATTGTTCCCGATGTTATCGGCGCAAAAAAAGAGCTTTCGGAATATCGGCTGATTTTCGCGCCGTATATGATGACGCTTGAGGACGGCGGCTTGCAGGGCAGACTTGAAAAATGGGTCAGAAACGGCGGCGTTCTTGTTGCCGGACCGATGTGTGACATACGAAACGCACTCGGAGCGCATTACCGTGATGCCGACACAGGTATGCTTGAAAAGCTTACCGGCTGTACGCTTGATTATTCCATACCCGACAGCTCTGTATACATAAAATCACAGTGGACAGACGGTACGCCGTTTACAGGTAAAATGTGGCATGAGCTTTACACCTCCTGTGACGGTGCGCAGGAGCTTGTCAGTGTAACGGGCGGTCACTCGGCAGTGGTTGGGAAAGCCGTTGTCACAAAAGTGAAGCTCGGAAAGGGTGAAATAATTCTTCTCGGCTCAATTCCGTCTGAAGACGATATAAAAAAGCTTATAGGTATAGCTGCGGCAGATGCGGGCGTAATTCCGTTTGATATTTCCGGCAGCGTTATTGCCGTGCCGAGAAAAGGCGAAAATTATGAAGGACTGATACTTGCCGAGTATAAAAATCAGGGCGGAACCTGCATCCTGCCGCGAGCAATGACAGATGTGCTGACAGGGGACGCACTTTCCGGCAAAATCACACTCACGCCTTATGAAATAAGGATACTCCAAATATAAACCATAGGTATCATACCCTTTTCGATTCCTTCAGAATTGTGAAAACAGCTGTGCCGAAAATCGTCACACAGATACAAATGATAATACTGTTGGTGTATTTTTATACATAAAATTTCAACTTGATATGCTCTTTTTGCAGGTCAATGGGCTTATACTCCTTTGCAGCAGGCAGGTAATATGCCGTGTGACGCGGATTTCTGCCGGAGTCAACCACCGTATATTCCCCGTCCACAACAGAGATAACAATATCGTTGTCAACGCCGAGCCCGTCAAGCTCCTGCATTTTCACATCCTCCAGAAAGCACTGCCAGTCCTCAAAATGGGGGCAGAGTATGTAAGGCACAAGGTCAAGCCCGTCAAGGAACATATAACGCCCGTCAAGTCCGCAATTGTCATAGCCTCTTTTGCACCAGCACATCGCGCCGGAGCTCTGTCCGGCGATTACAACGCCGTTTTCATATGCCTGCTTTAAATAAACATCCGCGTTGCGTTTTCTCCATGTTTCAAGCAAAAATTTAAGGTTGCCGCCGTCGGCATAAATCACGCTTGCGGAAAGTATCGTTTCTTTTATATATTCATCCGTCAGCGTTTCATCTGTCAGATACAAAGAAACACACTGCTTGAAGCCGTGGTTCAACGCGTATTTTCTGACTGTTTGTTCATCATCACGGCTGTCGTGACAGGCAGTTGGCAAAAATACCCATTTCATATCCGTTTTATCCTCAACAAGAGAAATGATATGATTGAGAATCGGATCTTCCTCATTTTCAAAAAATATTCCGCCGCTGCCGAGAACAAGCTTCTTTTTCATTTTTTCAATATCCCCTTTAAAATTTTTTATTATTATAGCACATATTTTTGCTTTTGAATACAATTTATGCTATAATTAAAAATGAGGTGAAGACTATGAAGCATATTGCATACAGTGATAGATTTACGGCTTTGTGCGGTAACAATCCGATTCCGGACGGTATGCTGTGCGGAAACGGTGACACAGGTATTGTTGCCGGAGTGACCCGGCAGGGCATCAGGCTGTATATTTCCAAATGCGACCTGTGGAAGGCGGATGAAAAATGCGAAGACTCCGACGGCGGAATAAAACCGGCGGGATATATTGACATCAATGCTATGTCCCCTGTCATGTCGTGCCGCAGTGAACAGAGAATGGACGATGGTGAGATATTCTGTGAAATAAAAAACGACACGGGCAGTGCCTGCATCACCGTTTGTGTTGAGCATAAATCGGGCTGTATTCTGCTTGAAACGGATGTTGACGGGGAATATACCGTCCCTTGTCTTGATGCGTTTTGCGGCTGCGGAAGCATCAGCGAAAGAAAAGAAGATAACGGCATAACCCTTATCAGCCGTGCTTTCAAGGGAGACGGACTGAAATTTGAAACGCGCTGCCGTGTTCAGATGAAACGGGTATCGGAAAATAAATATATTCTTCCCGTCCGTTCCGACTTGGATGGTGACAGATACGGCAGCTTTAACCTTGACGCGGCAGATGAAGCGTTATTTGACAGCTTGAAAAGCCTTGACAGACTGTGGTGGCGCGATTTTTGGAGCAGGTCGGCTATGCGCCTGCCGACACTGCCGGATGTTGAAAACAACTGGTACGCCTGTCTTTATCATCTGGCAATATGCTCTTTGAACCCGAAATTTCCGCCGGGAATATACGGAAATTTTATTACAAATGACAATGCGTGGTGGAAGGGCGACTACCACCTGAACTATAATTACCAGGCACCGTTTTACGGTGTTTTCTCCGCAAATCATACGGAGCTTTCGGACTGTTTTGTCTCTCCGCTTGAAGAATTTATGAAAGAGGGGCAAAGACTTGCCGAAAAGCACCTTGGCTGCCGGGGCGTGCTGTTCCCGGTCGGCATAGGTCCTCTCGGAATGTATACGGAA
Source organism: Clostridia bacterium (assembly GCA_024404055.1). Lineage (GTDB taxonomy): Bacteria > Bacillota > Clostridia > Oscillospirales > Acutalibacteraceae > UBA6857. Next base: position 12,528 of record JAKSQS010000006.1, read on the forward strand.
TACCCGTTGAGCTCTCTGCCGTTTGAACGCGCATTTTTAGGACAGCGAACCTGCGCTGCCTACTGTGCCGTTATTCTTATTATGCGCTGGTATGCCGAACGGGACACGGAATATCTGAAAGAGCATATTTATCCGTTTGTCAGTGCGGTGGGAGACTTCTGGGAGGATTATCTCACCTATGAAAACGGAAAGTATTCGGTATACAAAGACGCAATTCATGAAATTCCGTACTATAAGCATGATTTTAACCCGAAAAAGCACCGCCGCGAAATTGAAAGCAAGAATAATCTGCTTGCTCTCGGATTTGTGAACATGGTGTTTACCGCATTAATCGACATGGCGGACGCACTCGGTGTTGATGCTGACAGACGCGAAAAGCGGCTGCACATAAAACAAAACATAAGCCCGTATCCTACATTCATACGGCGTTTTCACCGCATTTTCCGATATACCGAAAAGGGTATCGCATGGAGAAATGACAATTCACTTTGCATTCAGCATATTTATCCTGCCGGTAATATCGGTCTGCACAGCGACAAAAAAATGCTCAAAATTGCCTGTAATACTCTTATGCACAATGACCGTTTTACGGACGGAAACGCCACAAACTCCGTGTTTCCATGTGCGGCAAGGCTTGGAATTAACCCGGATTACATTATTGAAAAGCTGCGGTTGAATTACAGAGAAAAACAGCTTCCCAATCTGCTTTTGAATTACGGCGGAGGCTGTCTTGAAAACTGTTCACTGACGGTGAACACGGTCAACGAAACGGTTCTTCAAAGCCACGAGGGCATTATCAGCATTTTTCCCGTATGGAACCTTAATGTTCCGTGTGAATATGAAAACCTGCTTGCCAACGGCAATATTCTTGTCAGTGCGGCGGCTGAAAACGGAAAAGTAAAATATGTGCGGCTTTACGCGAGGGCAAACCGTGAAATAAAGCTTGAAATACGGGGAAAAAGCTCAATAAGCATTACTTGTGACGGAAATGCTTTGCCTCACGGCAGTCAAGGAAACATATTCACTTTTTCCGTTGAACAGGGAAAACATTACAGCTTGATTTAAATTATGGCGAATGATATAATTAAAGACAAATAAAAGGGGGAAAAAATTATGGAGCTTTTTAACAAAATCAGAAAATATTCAAATGTACGCTTTTGGTTCGGCTTTGCGGCGGCAAGCATTTTTATCGTGGTTTTCAGCATTGTTGCAATTGCTGCACCAAAGGGTGAGGTCGAACTGACCACGGGTACAATAAGCGACATTATTGAGGAATATGATGCGATAAATAATGCCACCGACTATCATGTTATCATCACATATTCAGCCGCCGGAAAGAAATATGAAAACGCGGAATATGGCTCATACAGCTACGGCATGAAAATCGGAGATACGGTGGAGGTTGAATACAGCGTTGAAGACCCGACGATTATTAACGCACCGGGCAGTGAATATATTCCGTTCGTTACCTTAATTGTCGGCGCGGCTGCACTCATTTTCAGCATTATTTCCGCAAAAAAGGCAATAAAACGCAGCTCGGAGGATTACAACGAGTATGACCGTGTTGATCTTACGAAAATCGACCCCGCAGTTGCCGATGAAATTCGCAGCAGTACGGAGCCGAAAAACAATTATTTTTTCCATTTTACGGGCAAAATGAACCAGAGCTATGCGCTTGAGGACGAAAATCACCGCATGATTTATGAGGCAAAGCTGCGTCAGTTCACGCTTATTAAGGATTCAACCTATGAATTTATCAATCACATTACGGGCGCAAGCGAGGAAATGAAAATCGGGCACACTGTTTCACAAAGCATATCCAACGGTAATTTCGGCTTCAAAGTGCCTATTTCCTCCGCATTCAAGGTGAACGGTGTTTCCAACTGGGATTACCTTGCCGAAAAAGGCTTCGGCTTTCAGTTCAGTATGAACGGCATAAAGCCATGCTTTAATGTGAAGCGTTACGGAGTGGATGTTGCCTATATTGAAACCACCGGCGCAGATGTTTTCGGTGAAAAGGAAACAAAAAATCCGTTGTACAAGCTCCCTGTGAACGGATTTTTCCGCGTAGAGTGCCGCGACAGCGACCTTGACGGAGTGTTTATGACCTGCTTCAGTATCGCAAGAGCCGTTTTTTACGAAAACGATTGATTTTCATAATGAGAAAGTGTTTTTTCAGTGTGAAAGCTTACTGAACCTGTGCATTCCATAGTTCATAATAAAAGCCTTTTCTTTGCATCAGGCTTTCGTGATTACCTTGTTCAACGATATTGCCGTCCTTCATAACAAGTATAAGGTCGGCATTTTTTACGGTTGACAGGCGGTGCGCCACGATGAACGCGGTTTTGCCTGCCATAAGCCTTGAAAAGCCGTGCTGTATCTGCTGCTCGGTACGCGTGTCAATTGATGAGGTTGCCTCGTCAAGTATCAGCATCGGCGGCAGACGCAGCATAATTCTCGCAATGCAGATAAGCTGCTTTTGTCCCTCGGAAAGTCCGCCTCCGTTTTCCCCGAGCACGGTATTGTAGCCGTCCGGCAGACGGGTGATAAACGGGTGGGCGTATGCCGCCTTTGCCGCACGGATTATTTCATCCTCCGTTGCACCGGGATTACCGAGGGCTATATTATCCTTTACCGTACCGCACATCAGCCATGTGTCCTGCAATACCATGCCGTAATTTTCACGCAGACTTTTTCTTGTCAGCGTTTTTATGCTGCTGCCATCCACCGAAACAGTGCCCTCGTCAGCATCATAAAACCGCATAAGCAGATTTATCAGCGTGGTTTTTCCGCAGCCGGTGGGACCGACTATGGCAATATGCTGTCCGCTTTGCACATCAACCGTGATGCTTTCCAAAAGCCTTTTGCTTTTGTCGTACGAAAAGCTGACATTATCAATGCATACTCTCCCCGATGCGCGTTCAAGTGTTTTTTCGCCGTCCGCAGTTTGCTCCTTTTCGTCTAAAAGGCTGAAAATTCTTTCGGCGCAGGCAACTGCGTTCTGAAACTCCGTGAATACGCCGGAAATTTCATTGAACGGCTTTGTATACTGATTGGCATAGCTCAAAAAGCAGGTCAGCATACCCACGGAAACGGCTTTTCCGCCTGTGGAAAGCACCAGCAGTGCGCCGCAGAGAGCAACACCCGCATAAACAAGACTGTTCACAAATCGTGTACATGGATTTGTTAGTGAAGAATAAAAAATCGCTTTGAGTGAACTTTTCTGCAATTTTCCGTTGATTTCGTCAAATTTTTCGATTGACGGTTTTTCTCTGCCGAAAGCCTTTACCACCTTTTGACCCGTGAGCATTTCATCAATAAACGCGGTCTGTTCCCCTCTCGTTTTCGATTGCAGGGAGAACATTGAGTAGGTATGCTTTGCAATGTACCGCGCGGCAAAAACCGACACGGGTGTAAGCAGCACAACAACAAGAGTTATACCCTTGTGCAGTCTCAACATAAAGCCGAGTGTGCCGATTATGGTTGCAAAGCCCGTGAAAAGCCGCGTAAAGCCCAAAAGCAGACCGTCAGAAAACCTGTCCGCATCCGCAACAATGCGGCTGACGGTTTCTCCCGACGGGTGAGAGTCAAGGTATGAAAGGGGTAGCCGCTGAAGCTTTTTAAACGCGTCTGTGCGCAGTTTTTTCACCGTACCGAAGGCGGCGCGGTTATTGAGAAGACTGACAAGCCACTGCGCCGCGCCGGCGCACACCGCCATGAGCAGTATATCGCGCAATATCGGCATTATGCCGGTAAAGTCAACCTGACCTTTTCCGACTGTCAGGTCAATGGCGTTGCCCACCTTGATCGGAATTGCAAGTGACAGTGCAACATCAACCGCCGAAAGCAGAATACAAACCGCAAAAAGAGGAAAATACGGTCTGATGTATGAGAGGATGCGTTTACCTGTTGCTTTTTCCTTCATACCGCACCTCCGAACTGTGTTTCGTGAATTTCACGGTAAACGGGACAGGCTGAAAGAAGCTCATCATGCGTCCCCTGTCCTATACATTTTCCGTCATCAAGCACAATGATGAAGTCAGCGTGACGGATGGACGAGGTGCGCTGTGAAACAATGAAAACGGCAGGCGAATTTTCAAGCTCTGACAAAGCCTTGCGCAGCTTTGACTCGGTTACGAAATCGAGGGCACTTGCGCTGTCATCCAAAATCATTATTTCCGCTTTTTTGACAAGTGCTCTTGCAATTGTGAGCCGCTGTCTTTGTCCGCCGGAAAGATTTTTTCCGCCCTGCTCTATCATAAAATCAAGTCCGTTTTCCTTTGAGAGAATAATATCCTCCGCCTGCGCCGCACGGAGAGCCGCATAAAGCTCTTCATCAGCGGCGTTTTTGTTTCCCCACAGCAGGTTTTCGCGTACCGTACCCCTGAACAGCAGCGCGTGCTGCGGCACAACCGCAATTTTTTCATTTAACAGGGCACGGCTGATATTGTTCACATTTTCTCCGAACAGGAGAACCTCACCGTTTGTTGCCTTGTAAAAGCCGGGTATAAGGTTCACAAGGCTTGTTTTGCCGGAGCCCGTAGCACCGATAATTCCCACCGTCTGATCGCGCTTCACGCAAAAGCTTATATCCGAAAGCGATTGCGCTGCCGCCGTGTCATATTGCAGTGAAACATTATTAAAGCATACAGCGTTTTCACTGTCTGAAAGGCTTTCAACAGTTCCGTTCTCCTGTTCGGGCAGACGGAGTATCGCGTCTATACGGTTGGCACTTGCCGCGGACTTTGTGATATTGATAATCAGATTTGCAAGCTTTACAAGCTCAACCAAGATCTGTGACATATAATTGTAAAGGGCTACAACCTCACCTGTTTGAAGTCTGCCCGTGTCAACACGCACTGCGCCTGTATACAGCAGACAGATTGCCGCCGCGTTAATCATCACAAAGGTAACGGGGTTCATAACGGATGAAATTCTGCCCGTAAAAATCTGTATAGCAGTGAGTGCACTGTTCCTTTCGTCAAAAACGGCTGTTTGCTCCTCTTGTTTATTGAAGGCACGCAGCACTCTTACGCCGGAAAGATTTTCGCGCACGGAAAGCGTTACACGGTCAAGAGAACCCTGTACTTTCTTATAAAGTGAAATGCACCGCAGCATAACGCCAAACACGGCAACCGAAAGCAACGGAATGGCAACCGCGAAAATGAGAGCACTTTTCACATCCACGGTGAACGCCATGAGCATTGCGCCGAACACAACAAACGGCGAGCGCAGCAGCAGGCGCAAGGTGAGATTGACACCGGTCTGCACTTGGCTTATGTCCCCTGTCATGCGGGTTATCAGCGTCGAAATCCCCGCTTTGTCGAGGGTGGGAAAATCAAGCTTCTGTATTTTTTCAAACAGAGTGCGGCTCAATCGCGCCGTGCAGCCGGTTGCCGCCCTTGCCGCGAAATACTGCGCCGTAACAGAGCAGATAAGACCCGCAGCAGCAAGCCCCGCAAGCGCGAGGCACATTTTCACCGTATATTCTCTGTCGGAGTTTTTTATGCCCACATCAATGATTTTTGCCACCACAAGCGGCACAAAAAGCTCAAACGATGCTTCCGAAAGCTTGAAAAGCGGACCGAGTATACTTTCTTTTTTATAAAATTTCAGTTGGTAAAAGACACTTTTCATATTCAGTACCCATTGAGAATCCGGTCAGCCGGGTAGTTAAAATGTTCATTCAAGAACCAGCTTCCTGTCCCCTGTCTCACTGTCAAAGCTGACGAGAACGGTGGAGGATTTTTCGTCATAATGCACGGCTGCGTCTTTGCCGTCGATAACGGCTTTCGTGACGGCAAAGGGGACCTTAAGGCGGATATTTGCCCGCATTTCTCCCGCACCTGCAATATCAAGAAGAATTTTTCCGTTTTCCTCGGTTAGGCTGTTTACCCTGACCGATGTACCGATGACCGCAAGCGGCTCGTCCTTAATCTTTTCAAGGTCGAACAGCATACATTTTTCGCCCGGAGCTACGCATTTATGCTCTGTAAGCGCAAAATCGGCGGTGAACATATCGGCGAAAGCACCGTCAAGCGTGAGAGACTTTTCATCCACGCTTTCATCCATAACTGCGGCTATAATATAATTTCCGCGTTTCATGCACAGATAATTTTTATATGCCGGCATTTCATTTCTTAAAGAAATAACGCCGCTTAAAAATTCGCGCAGACTGTCTGCGTTTTCCTTATTGTAGGAGAAAACACAGGGATTTATGCTCCAGACAGCCGCAAGACCGCTGCCGCAGTTGAAAATTTCTTTTTCTTTTTCGGGCTTTATGCCGAGCATATCAAACAGGTGACAGGCGGGATTTTCGTATTTGCCCGTCCACCATGAATTGATTTTGTGATAGGGGTCACTGCCGTCACCGATATAAATGAGTGTTCCTCCCTGCTTCACCCATTCGGCAAGGGTCGTATTCATATCCGGGTAGTCAGGCTTCATAAATTCATAGCTTAAAATCAGTACCTTGTAGTCGTCAAGATACCCGGTAAATCTTCTCGCATTGTCAAGTAACACGGGGCGCACCGGCACACCGTATTTCAGCAGCGGCAGGGCAAGAGAATAAAAGCCTGGGAAGGCGGAGGCCGACATATATTTCAACAGCAGCTCACGGTCCGGCTTTTCGGAAGTGAAGAGCTCCGATTTAAAGCGTTCAATCAGCTTTTCGTCGTCCCTGATAACCGTTCCGGTGCGGTCATCCGCTGCCGTGGAAAACTCACAGTCCGGGTATTCGCGCTGATAAAGCTGACCGTCACTCATAAGTATGCCCACCTTAAATTCCGTTTCATCCTCATTTTCAATTGTGCCGAGAGTCTGGAACATATTGTTGAGCATTGTTCTGTATTCGGGCGAAATCCTTTTCGCGTCAGGAGAATTTGAGGGATATTTGTTCTCAAAAACACGGTTCGGCCACGGACATATTTCATATGTATTCACTTTCGGGTGCAGCAGAGATGCCGCGACGGTGCAGAAATAATTGCTCTGATAATCGTTCCAGTCGAAAATCGGATTATCCTCAATGGGATCGTGCAGAAACCACATTTTTCTGCCGGTTCCTTTAACAAGCTCCTGCATAACGCCGTATTCAAGATACGCCGTTTCAAAGGTACGCTCCTTAAACACGCCCTCATACCAGTTGCTTTCCCTCGCCGTGCCTGTCCACACCTGCGCTATACAGCCGTCAACGCAGGCAATGTCCGAAAGCTTACCCTCGGGACTGACGATTTTCCACTGCGTATAGTTGAGCAGACTGTGGGTCGGAACATAAAAGCGCAGTGTTCTGCCGTATTTTGAAAGGGCGTATTCCTTGAGTGCGCTGCTGACGCGGTCAATGGTTCTCGTGTAAAGATACGCCTTGAGTCTTGCGCATTTATATCGCGCGTCTGCACTTTCGTGAGGGGGAGTCCAGTCCTTGCCGTAGTAAATTTTAAATTCGCGTTTGAAGCCCTCCGAATACCCGGCTCTGTCCCAGAATTCCGGCTCTTCAACATGAATGGCCTCCACGCCGCAGTCCACCGCAGTCTTTAATTTTTCCGTCAGATAATCGGAAAACGCCACGGTGGGCACCATATACGGCACATCAACGCCATGGGCAATAATATTGCCGTTGCGGTCTGTCTGTGCCTCATCCCAGTGGTTCACTCCGTCATATTCACCGTAAAGATAGTCTATGTAATGTCCCCATGATATACCCGTCATAAGATGTACAACATAGCCTCGGTCGCGGTACATTTTTATTCTTTCGGCTGTGGACTCGTTAAGCCTGTATACCATAACGAAGTCACATTGATTGTCAAAAGAGGGAAGAAGATAATCCCCCGTCTGATAACCCGTTCTTTCCTCTGTTCTTTTTCTTCTGTATGCCATGCTTCTGCCTCCGATTATATAATGTGTTCAGTATAGCCCTTATGCAAACGGAATGTCAATAGAATACCGAAGTAAAAAGCTTATTGTTTTACAAAAAAATTAAAACTTTTTGTAAAAAATAAGCAAAATTGCATAGACAAACAGAATGTTCTTATTGTATAATAAACTTCAACACAAATGATAAGGAGGAACAAAAAGTGGCAAAATGTCCCAAATGCGGATACAAGCTCAAAATCACGGATATAAGTCAGTATTGCCCGAAATGCGGCGTAAATATGACCTTCTGCGGTTTTGTTGAAAATTTTGAAAGAGAGGCAAAGCTTGCCGAGCTTTCACAGGCGGTTATTTCATGTAAAATACGCAGGCTGAAATACGCACTGATAGGCACAAAGCTTTCCATTGTGAGACTTGTTGTTATGCTGCTGCCTCTTGCGGCAATGCTGCTGCCTGCGGCAAGTGTTCAAATCACCGTGCCTTACAGGTCAAGCGCGTTTGACATCGGTATACTGGGTCTTGTTTCCCTGTTCACGGGGGATGACCTGAATTACATTATGGGTATGGGCGGCGCCCCCATCGGCGGAGCACAGTTTGCTTCACTTAAAATCGCCCTGTTTTCATTCATCGGAGTGGCTGTTTTTGCGCTGCTTGCGGCACTGACCTCTCTGCTGTGCTTTTTAAGCATAAAGAATATGCAGAAAATCACCTCGGTGTTCGCGGCACTGGGTATTGTTTCCTGCATAGCTTCATATGTTCTTATTGCGAAATTCGTTTCCGGCTGTGCGGATTGTGCCGTTCTGAACGCGAAGGGCGGATTTGGTCTTTTCCTTGTTATGGCGATGTTTGCCGTGGTGTTAGCCGTCAATCTTGTGTTGAGCATCAAGGGAATAAGTGTTGAATATAACGAGGGTGTAGTGGAGCGTGCGGAAATTTACAGACAGGTTAAAGCAGGCAAAATAAACCTTGATGACCTGCCGCAGCCTGTGGTACAGACCGCCGAAACACGAAAGATAGACGAAGAAATCGCCAAAGAGGAAAAGGCGTTCCTTGAAAAGAAGGAGGGTGCTGAAAATGGCTGAAAACACGAAAAAAGGAAATAAGGACAATTCAAAGCTTCTGACAACAGTTGTCGTTATTATTCTCTGCGTGTTTTTTGTTGTGGGCTTCGTGTGGGGGCTTAACAAGGTGCTTGCTATGGAAGGCTCCTACCCTCCGGCAGAGGTAATTGAAAGCGTAACTCCCGATGCGCAGAATGGAGATGAGATTGTTTCTCACATTGATGCGCTGGTGCAAAAGGTGCTTGACGAGAAGCCGTCAGCAAGTGCTTATACATCCTATTCCGTTAATTCGGACAGCATAAAAACAACTCTCGGTGCGGAAATGGAAAGCACGCTCAAATACATAAAGGGTGAATTTACGGATTGTCTTGAAAGCACCGTACCGCAGGCGCAGGTTGGCTTTTTTGAGGATTTCAGCTCTGTGCTGAAGGTACCTACGCTTACGGGAAAGGATATTGAAGCTTTTGAATATATTTACTATGAATGCGGTTCGTGCGGCGTAAGAACCAGAGAGCCGTTTGAGCGCTGCGAAAACTGTAATGTACCCGATGAATGCAGGTCTTACGCCTCCGTTCACAATGTACAGGTTACGCTCAAAAACGATAAAAAGGTGCTGAAAAACAATTTTGTCACCGTTACAAATGAACAGGCACTCGCTATGACGGGGGACGCTCTTAACGATGTTCTCGATGTCAGAGAGCTTACGATGAATGTAACGGGCCTGAAAATGGAATTTAATGCGGACAGAGAGACAGACAAGCTCAGTCATCTTGATTTCAGAAAAACCGTTAATGTAACAGCAAAGGTGCAGTTCAAGGGCAAATATGCTTCTCTGGGTGAGGATGAAATTTCCTTTGAGCTGACGAGAACAGACAATTATAATTTCACATGGCCGGCACTTGTGCTTTCCGAAAAGAAAATGACGGTTGAACCGAAAAAGAGCGACAATCTGCTTGCTACGCTTATATGTGACGACCCGCTGCAATATACCGTTACATGGTCAAGCTCAGACGAGAGTGTTGTCACCGTTGACGATGAAGGCTATTTTAAAGGGACAAAGCAGACGGGAAAGGCAATTATCACCGCTTCCTATGAATTCGGCGGGCAGACCTACACCGACGAGTGTGAGGTTGAAGTTAAAATTCCCGTTGAATCGCTGAAAATGTCAAAGAAAAAGCTGGAGCTTAACAAGGGTGAAACGGCTGAACTCAAGGTAAGCTTTTCACCGAAAAAAGCCACCGTACAGACGCTGAAATGGTATACGGAGGATGAAAGCATAGCGACTGTTGACGAGAACGGCGTTGTAACCGCAACGGGCACAGGTGTTGTGAGCGTATACGCGCTCTCCGATGACGGATATTTCAAATCTTCAAGTGAGGTGACGGTTAAATGAGTGAACAGAACAGCAAGCTGAAAAGCTTTACCGACCAGGTGTTCGGCGCGGAAAAGAACTCCGCTGCCTCAATAGGCGAGAGCAAGCTGAACAAATATAACAACATAGCCGTCAGAATGTTCCATACAAGCGTACTTACCCCGAAGGAAATGGTACTGCCTGCAATAGGTCAGTTTGCAACAAAATTTCTCGGCGGTCTGAACGCTTACAGAACGCTCTATTTCGTTAATGTGCTGAAAATCGACATGACATATGTTACGGCGATACTTGCGCTTATCAGTATTTACGATGTACTCAACAACCCCCTTATGGGTGCGATTTACGACAGAACCCGTACCCGCTGGGGCAAGGCGAGACCGTATATTATTTTTACCGCTATTCCCTATTTTTTAAGCACCGCAATTCTGTATTCGGGTGCACTGTTTTTGGGTGACAATGTCGGAAATGACTCGAAAAAAATCATTTTCGTTTTCGTGCTGCTGTTTGTTGAGGAAACCTTCTCCACGATTTACGGCATTCCGAGAGGAAACATGGTCACTCTCCAGACGCCAAACCCCAAGGACAGAATCAATGTAGGTCTTTTAAGCGAGTATCTGGGCGAACCCGGCGCGAGCATCGTTTACGCGATTTTCCCGCCGCTTATGGAGCTGAACAACAAGGGCTATATCAACATAAAGCTTTCCATGCTCTTCTCCATTCTTGCCTGTTCATCCGCAATAATCGGCTGCGTGGGCAACATTGCCATGGCAATCGGCTGCAAGGAGAGAATAGTGCTCCAGCCAAAGCCTGCACCGATAGGCAAAACGATATTCTACATTCTCAAAAACAAATATGCAATGCGTAACTTTGCTGTCGGCTTCATCACAAGCTGGTGGAGCAGCGGCGGATATTCATGGGATGTCGTTACCCAGCAGGAAATTTTCGGCGGCTCTATCCCGTCATTCCTTGCTTATCTGCCGTACAATCTGTTAAGCCCGTTAAGCGTTACCTTTATTCCGTTCTTCCAGAAGCTGTTTAAAAACAACAACAAACGGGCTGTTATCTGCCTTCGCATATGGGATATTATTACGGTTATCGCCATGTTCACACTCGGCTGTCCCAATGTGGATAAAAAGTGGGTTGTCATCGGCATTTACGCTTTCTTCTTCGGACTTGACGGTGTGAACAACGGACCCGGAAATGTATTTGAAGCGGAGCTCGGCAGAGAAATCAACGACTACACTGAATACATGACCGGTGAGCGTCCCGACGGTACGGTAAATATTCTTACAGACCTTATCACAAAGGTAACGCAGCCGCTGCAGGCGCTTCTTACCATCGTGATATTCAAGTGGACGGGCTACGACCCGACCATCAAGATGCTTCCGTGGAGCCAGGGAAACAAGAAGGTTTATGAAAAAGTATTCTTCCTGTTCAACGGTATCCAGGTTATTCCGAGAATTATACAGATGATACCCTATTTCTTCTACGACCTTGAGGGCGAGAAGAGAGAAAAGATGTATATTGCACTTAACGAACGCCGCGCACTTGTGGCACAGGAGGACAATACTAACGAGCTGATTGAAGAAATGGCAAGTATGATCAAGGAAGAAAACGAATAATACATAAGTACGGCAGACAATAAAATAAAGCAAACCGGCGGTTTCCTTTAAGAAAATGGCAAAGGAAGCCGCTTTGCGTTGGCTGTGTACTTTTAAAGCACACATTTAAAAGTAAATTAAATTCTTTCTGCTTATATCATTCAGATACATAAAGGAATATATTTATGGAAAATATTTTACGTACGAAAAAAGAACTGAGATTCAAAGACGGGAAATTCAAAATCCTCTGTGTGTCGGATTTTCACGGTGTAAAAAATTTTGACCGCCGTCTTATTCGCGACTTTTCCGCACTGCTTGACAGCGCGAGCCCCGACCTTGTGCTGATTTTAGGCGACACGGTCTGCAAGGATGCGGCTGAAAGTGAAGACAGCGTGAGAGCGTTCCTTTCGCAAGCTGTAAAGCCGCTTGAAGACAGGAAAATCCCGTGGGCTCATGTTTTCGGCGGACATGATGATGAACGCGGCGTAACAAACGAAATGCAGGAAAAAATATACGAGAGCTTCCCTTACTGTGTTTCAAAGACAGGGGACGCTGATGTGAGCGGAACAGGCAATTATGTGCTGCCTGTTATGAGTGAGGACGGCAGTCGTATTGTATACAATGTATGGGGACTTGACTCTCACGACGGTGCACACGACTATGCCGCAGAATTCGGGCTGAACCCGGATATGTGGTGGTTTTTCCTGCCCGATTCGTTCAGTCTCGATTCCCATTATGACACCTTCCGCTTTGACCAGCTTATGTGGTACTGGAATACATCCAAGGCCATCGAAAAGCATGAAGGACATAAAATTCCCGGGCTTATGGTGGCGCATATGCCCATGCCGGAATACATACTTTGTTATAAAAATACGGCACAGACGAACTACAACGGCACAAGAAGGGAGCACATCGGCTGCAATATGATAAATTCCGGGCTTTTTTCAACTCTTGTGCAGCGCGGCGATGTGAAAACCTTTATCTGCGGACACGACCATATCAACGATTTTGAGGCTTCCTACTGCGGAGTGAAGCTTGCTTATGATGCAGGACTGAATTATGACGGCTACTGTGATGATGACCTGCGCGGAGGCAGAATTGTTGAAATAGATGAAAACGACCCGTGGAATGTGAAAACATATATGCTTTACTGCAAGGATATTGTGAAAAATTATCCCGGGGAGGAAGACAGAAATGAAAAATAACCCCCTTTTTGAAGCAATTGAAAAAGAAGAAGCCCCTATGTACGATGCGGCGGTGATAACCGCTGAAGGAGAAGAAATATGGAAAAATCCCGTTTGTCATAACGCGAATAACAGCCATTCCGCAACCAAACTGTTTGTGGCGACAGCCATAGGAATGCTCTGCGACAGGGGACAGATGTCTGTTGATGACTGCGTAACATCTTTTTTCAGCGAAAAAGAAATGGGCGACACAATGTGTCCCGGGTGGAAAAATGTGACGGTGCGCCACGCATTGCAGCACAAAACAGGCATGGAGGTCATACCGTACGGTGTGGACGAGGATGAACATATTGCACTTATCGGTGAGGATTATCTGAAATATGTTTTTTCTATTGAAATTGCCCATGAGCCCGGCTCGTTTTATAAATATTCGGACGCGTCGTATTACCTTTTGGGCAGAATTATTGCAAAGGTCAGCGGCGTGAATACGATAGAATTTTTCCGGGAAAACCTGATGAAGCCGCTTAACTTCGGTCAATGGGCTATGACAACCTGTCCTATGGGTTATCCAATCTGCGGCGGCGGCTTTTTCGCAAGAAGCGTTGATACGGCAAAATTAGGCTATACCTACGCTATGGGTGGCGTGTATAACGGAAAACGGATTATAAGCAAAGAATGGATAGAACAGGCAATGGCGAACGATTACGCCTGCACGCGTTTTCGTGATACGGATGTGTATCTGAAAACAGGTGCGAGAGGGCAGATTGTGGCTTTTTCCGTGCAGCGCAAAACGGCAGCGTCCTGGCACGGGTGCAGTGCTCCCGATGACAACGGAAAGCGAAACGACAGACTTCTTGAGGCGTTTGTAAAATATCTTGATGAAAGGAACTGAAAAAATGAAATTAGGCGTATGTGTAGGAGATAACTGCGAAAATGTGAAAATCGCGGCGGAACACGGCTTTGATTATGTGGAGTCCTGCTTTTCCCTGCTTGCGGAGGCGGACAGGGAAAAATTCGACAGCTTCAAAGCGGCACTTGAAGAAAGCGGCATAACCTGCGAAGCGGTCAATTGTTTTCTTCCGGGCAGACTGAAAACAACGGGAGCGGATATTGATGAAAAAGCACTTGCCGAATACATAGAACAGGGCATGACGCGCGGCGAGGAGCTGGGCGTAAAAACCGTGGTTTTCGGCTCTGCCGGTTCAAGAACCGTGCCGGAGGGCTTTGACTATGCCGAGGGCGAAAGGCAGCTTGTGAAAATTCTGCGTGAAATTATTGCGCCGACAGCGAAAAGGCACGGAATAACCGTGGTGCTTGAGCCGCTTTCCAAGGTTGACACAAACATTATCAACACGGTAAAGGAAGGTGCGGTTTTTGCCGCAATGGCTGACAGCGAAAATGTGAAGCTGCTTTGCGACCTTTATCATATGTGCAATGTCGGCGACACCGAAAAGGATGTACTTACGGTTGGTTCTCTGCTTCGGCACGCGCATATCGCGCAGCATGAGGGCAGGCGTTATCCTACAGACGGCGCAAAACAGGATTATGCCCCGTTTCTCAAGGCACTTGAGCAGGTAGGCTGTCCGCGCTGCTCCATAGAGGCAGGCTGTGACGATTTTTATGCTGACAGCAAGGCGGCTCTTGCCGTGCTCAAAGACGCGAGAGGTTGATTATGGAAAAGCCTGTATTGCGTTTTAACAGTGACGGACACTTTAAAATCCTTATGGTGTCCGACTTTCACCTCGGAAAAAATAAGAAGCTGAAAGAGGATTACAATTACAAGGTTACGGCAGGACTTGAGGCTCTGATAGAAGAAACGAAGCCGGATATGGTGTTTTTCGGCGGTGACCAGTGCCTTGAAGACAACGATGTGCAGACGGCGAAAAAGCAATTTGTAACGGTAATCGAACCGGTGCTTAAAAGGAAGCTGCCGTGGGCGGCGGTGTTCGGCAACCACGACAGGGAGACGGGCATTGACCTTGAAACCGAAATGAAAATGTATCAGACCGTGGATGGATGCCTGTGCGAGACAGGGGACACTTCATTGGATGGCGTGGGCAATTACCGTATTCCGATTCTGTCTTCAAAGGATGACAGTGTGGCGTTCAACCTGTTTGCGCTTGACTCACAGCGCGAGGTCACGGATTTAATTGATAAATTCGGGCTGAAAAAGGGGACGAAAATTGTCCTTGACGGTCATTTCAACGAGGGACAGACCGGCGCGATGCCGACCTTTGAACAGGTAATGTGGTATTACAACACCTCGAAAGCGGACGAAAAAACAAACGGTAAAAAGATACCGGCGGCGATGTTTATGCACATTCCTCTGCCTGAATATCTTGAAATAATCCGCAACCCGGAGGTATGCGATGCGGTGGGCTCCAAGCGTGAGACTGTTGGCTGCACGGAAATAAATTTCGGTCTTTTCGCTGCCTGTCTTCAGCGCGGCGATGTGAAGGGAATATTTTTCGGGCATGAGCACCTGTGCGATATACAGGGTGAATACTGCGGTATCATTATGGCTCAGGATGCGGCTCTCGGCTACAATATGTCGGCGCATGATGACCTGCGCGGCGGCAGAGTGATTGATCTTTATGAGGACGGCACGATACAGACCCATGCGGTTAAGCTTATGGATTTGATGGGCAGAAGTGCCATGCGCAGAGAGGATTATTTTGAGGGCGGCTGCAAATATTTCATCAGAAAGCTGTGATAAAAAATGAAAAGTATGTATTATTTACAGGCAGACGAGATTGACCATGTTACAATCAGATACACAGACTTCGGCGAGCCGCTCAACCGTGAAAAGGCGGTAAAATTCATTACATCTTATAACGCGTGGTATGACGATGTTGCAAAGGTGCTCACGGATGTTAAGGTAAATGAAAAAAACCTTTATGAATTGAGTGACAGCGAGCTTTACGAAATACTTGTGCGTATAAGAACGGTGCTTTTAAATAAGGTGTTCTGATGAAAAACATACTGAATATAATAAATTTTGTGCGTGCTGTTGAGCCGCGTGAAGAAGACGATTCATATCTTGTAACCACCTTTCAAAAAGAAATGGAGCTTAACGGCAGGTACGGCTTCAGAAACACGGTGCTGCTGCAATATGATGCGCTGATAAAGGGCGAATACATTGATATAATCGAAAAATACAGGGATATTACCGAGGTTGGCTTGTGGCTTGAAATTGTACAGCCGCTTGCCGAGGACAGCGGCATTGAGTGGCTCGGCAGATACCCGTGGGATTGGCATAATGATGTTGGCTTCACTGTCGGTTATGACACGGACGAGAGAAAAATGCTTGTTGATACCGCGTTTCGTAAATTCCGTGAGATTTTCGGTTTTTATCCGTCTGTTGTGGGTTCATGGCATATAGATGCTTTCACCTTGCGTTATATGAGTGAAAAATATGGCATAACAGCCTCATGCAACTGCCGCGACCAGTACGGTACGGACGGATATACGATATGGGGCGGCTACTATGCCGGAGCGTAGTATCCATCGAAAAACAATATGCTTTGCCCTGCAAATACTGCGGAAAATCAGATAAATGTGCCTGTTTTCCGTATGCTGGGCAGTGACCCGGTCTATCAGTATGATATGGGGCTCGGACGACCTGACGAGGCACAGGGCGTTGTTACACTTGAGCCTGTTTACGAAAAAGGCGGCGGTGACCGGAAATGGGTGGAGTGGTATCTGAAAGAAAATTTCAACGGAAAAGGTCTTGCCCTGTCCTATACACAGACGGGACAGGAAAATTCCTTCGGCTGGGACAAAATATCAAAGGGACTGCCCATGCAGTATGAAATTATTTCCCGTAAAATTTCGGCAGGTGAAACAGAGCTGATGACCCTCGGCGAAGCCGGAGCATGGTTCAGAGAGAATTTTACGCTCACTCCTTCGTCTGCGGTTTGTGCCGACAGTGACAGCGAAAATTCGGGCGTAAAAACCGCTTGGTACAACAGCCGTTTTTACAGGCTGAACCTGTTTTTTGACGGAGAAAAGGTATGGATAAGGGATATGCATATCTTTGATGAAAATTACCGTGAAAGATTTCTTTATGAACGGGACAAAGACAGAAGCTGCGGATATTATAATCTGCCGGTTACGGACGGCTTCCGTTTCAGTAAAGACGGCATAAGAGCCGGAATGTATCTGCTTGACGGGGAAGAGAACTTTATCACGGGAAACGAATTTAAAACCGAAACAGACGGAAAAAGCACTCTTAAAGCAAGTCTTGACGGAAAGCTGATGTTTATTATGAACGAGGGCGAAGCGCAAATCAGCTCACCTCTTCCCGGTTGGCGGCTTGAATTTATATACGCGGATGTGGACTGTGTGCCGTACCGCAGTGCTTGCGAAAAAACGCTTCAAATGCATTTTGACGGTTATGACGGCAACGGTTACGACTATGCCGTTTATCTGTCACAGGGTACATTTACATATAAAAACGGAAAAATTTCCGTTATTCCCGAAAACGGGATAATAAAATTTGAATTAGGAGGACAAATAATTGAACTGGAACGGCAAAAAGAAGGCGGTCACATTCAGCTTTGATGACGGTGTGACGCAGGACATCAGATTTATTGAAATGCTAAACAAATACGGCTTAAAGGCAACCTTTAACATCAATTCCGCGCTTCTGGGACTTCCGGGCTCTCTTGAAAGAAACGGAAACCGTGTTGACCACAACAAGGTTTACGCTCAGGATGTGAAGAGCATTTACGCCGGACATGAGGTTGCCGTGCACACGCTTACCCACCCCAATCTGACGGGGCTTGACGAAAAGGCAGTTGCTTATCAAGTGGAGCAGGACAGGCAGACCCTTTCGCTTCTTTCGGGCACCGAGGTTGTCGGCATGGCTTATCCGTGCGGCGGTGTGAACAACGATGACCGCGTGGCTGAAATCATCGGCAGAACAACGGGTGTGAAATACGCGAGAACCATCACATCAACCTATAATTTCGATATTCAGACCAACCTGCTGCGCTTCAATCCCACGGTGTGTTATATTGAGGAGGATAAGCTGTTTGAGCTCGGCGAAAAATTTACAGAGCTTGAAACGGATGCTCCGCAGCTTTTCTACATCTGGGGTCATACCTATGAAATGGATGCGGAGTATATCTCATGGGAGCGTGTTGAGGATTTCTGCCGTCTTATAAGCGGAAAAGACGATATTTTTTACGGCACAAACAAAGAAGTTTTATTATAAAATAAGGAGAAGTGATTATGTCAGAATTTGTATTCTTTTTAAAGCAGCTTTCAGCAACGGTAATGGCGATTTTAACAATGGCGGGCAGTTTATTTTCACCCGCGCCGCAAAAGGACATTTGTATGATAGCACACAGAGGTTACAGCGGAAGATACCCGGAAAACACCGCGCTTGCATTTGAAAAAGCGGCGGAGCACGGCTCCGGCGGTGCGGAAACGGACATTCGCCGCACCCTTGACGGCGTTTATGTTACCAGCCACGACAGTGAGGTTGAATATAAGGACGGCTCCGTTATGGTGATTGAGGAGCATACCTATTCCGAGCTTACCCAAAAGCCCCTGAAAAACAGAAAGACAAGGGACTCTGTTTATCTTTGCACCTTTGAGCGTTATCTTGAAATTATGCGCGACAATGATATGGTCTGCTTTGTTGAACTCAAGGGCGCATTCACCGATGAACAGGTTGCGGAAATTTTCTCCCTTGCCGAAAAAGTATATTGCCTTGAAAAATGCATTTTGCAGTCCTTTGATTTTGACAATCTTCTCAAGGCGAAGGCTCTGTTCCCGGATTTGCCCGTTATGCTGACCTACGGCAGCGGTGACTCAAATTATGAGCGCTGCTTTGAATACGGCATTTCCATTGACGCGAATTTAAATCAGCTTTCCGAAGAAATGGTTCAGCAGTTCC
>JAKSQS010000060.1 GCA_024404055.1 Clostridia bacterium
TGCCGCATGGTTCATTAAAAAGCCCCTTGCGTCAAGCTCACATATGTCCCCTGTCTCAAGGCTTATACTGACCTTAATCAGGTCGGGATAATACATAATTCCGTTCTTTTCATAGGCATAGTTCACCGTGCATATTCCGTCATAAACCGAATAATATGTGCTTTTCATATTTTTATATCCGATAGAATTCAGATACTCACCGCCTTTTTTAACCGCCTCTTTTTCATCTATTTCTGCCTGCGCGGCATATCCGGAGCTTATTATATAACACAGCTTTCCGCCGTATTTCGTTATGCCGGCTGTCTTTCCGCCTGCCGAAAAGCAGAAAAGCTCCATTGTACCTTCCTCGTCGCTTTCTTTTGTTACAGTGCCGCTGTTGAGTATTTTTGCGGCTTTTTCTCTTGCCGTTTCCTCAGTAATAAGTTTTTTGCCCTCAAGTGCCGCCGGTGTTCTCTGCTCCGCAGCTTCACTGAACGGTCCGTCATATATCAGCACCGGATAATCGGTAAAGGTCTGCTCTGCATCGTACAGCTCCTTTGAAAACCAGCTTTTTTCGTCTCCCGCCATGCTCAAAGTGGAAACGGTCTGCTCAAAGCTCATTTCACCGTCATAATATTTACGGCATATATTTTCCACTCCGTCAGAAAGATTTTTTGAATATGTGTAGAGCGCGGTAAGGTCTTTTCCTGTTTTTTCCATATTGATATTATCCGAAACAGCCGTTGTGTACGCGCCCACTTGCGACAAAAAACGGTATATGCCCTGTGAGCCGTCCTCCGGGCAGTCAAGCGCGGACAACACCGATTTTGCCTGTGCAGCGTTTCTGCCCATTTCCATGGAAAGCTTTTTCATCATATCGCCGGAATAGCCGTATTCGCTTTTCAGCAAAGACGCGGTTATGCTGTCAAGGCTTTCCGTAAGCGACATAAGGCTTCTTTGTCTTGCCGTTTCAAGCTGACGACTGTAAGCCTTTGCCTTTTTCGCGTTCACTGCGGCAAACGCACCGAGCGTAACGCAAAGGGCGCACAGAAAGCTGATAATGCGCACTTTTTTTCTCAAATTCTCTTTTTGCATAATGATTCTCCTGTCAATAAAGCGTTTTTTCTTATATTTTTTCTTTATTCTGAATTTTTATGCAGATTTTTTTGTATTTTCCATTGCATAACACCTGAAAATGTTATATAATCGTATCTAATTATGGAGTAGTTTGTTTTTGGAGGCGAAATAAAGCTTGCAGGCATATCTTGACAACAGTGCCACCACCAGCGTATGCGATGAGGCAATAAAAAGAATGAACCGCACCATGACGGAATGCTGGGGCAATCCGTCCTCTCTGCACGCAGCAGGTCTGCTTGCGGCAAAGGAATTTGATTCGTGCACGGCTGCGGCGGCAAAAATGCTTTCATGTGAACCTGAAGAGATTTTCTTCACCTCCGGCGGAACGGAAAGCAACAACACGGTGCTTTTCGGCGTTGCGAAAGCGATGAAAAAGCAGGGCAACAGAATTGTGGTTTCTGCGGTTGAGCATTCAAGCATTATACAGCCTGCAAGGCAGCTTCAGAATCAGGGCTTTGATGTTATTTTTCTTCCCGTGGGCAAAGACGGAGTTATAGACAGGGACGCGCTTTTTGAAGCGGTGAACAAGGACACCGTACTTGTCAGTGTTATGACGGTCAATAACGAAACGGGCAGTATACAGCCTGTTGAGCTGTTAAAAAAAGCAGTCAGACGCGCCGCTGCTCCCGCTCTCATCCATACAGATGCCGTGCAGGCGTTCGGCAAAATTCCGCTTAAGGTAAACGCTCTCGGCGTTGACCTGCTCAGCGCAAGCTCACATAAAATACACGGACCGAAGGGCGCGGGACTTCTTTATATACGAAGCGGCTGTAAAATTGCTCCGCTGCTTTACGGCGGTGAACAGCAGCAGCGCATAAGACCCGGAACCGAGGCACTGCCTGCCATATCAGGATTTGCCGGGGCGATACAGGCTCTACCCGATATTAACGAAGAATTTAAAGCGGTTTCATCTTTGAGAAATTATTTTCTGACAGAATTAAAGAGTATAGAAAACTCCGTTGTCGTTTCCCCGGAAAATTCTCTGCCGTACATCGCAAATGTCAGCATTTCCGGTATGCGCAGTGAAACAGTATTAAATTTTCTTTCGGAAAGGGGAGTCTTTGTTTCAACCGGCTCCGCCTGCTCAAAGGGACACCGCAGCCATGTGCTTGAGGCACTTGACCTGCCGCCGAAGGTTATCGACGGAGCAATACGCGTCAGCTTTTCGAGATTTACGACAAAAGAGGAAATAGACCTGCTTATTTCATCTCTGCGTGACGCGCAGAAATATATCAGACATTGACAGGAAAAGGGATAAGATATTGAAAGAGATTATTCTGATTAAAGACGGCGAAATCGCCCTTAAGGGACTGAACCGTTCCACATTTGAAGATAAAATGATAAAAAACATTCGCTGGCGTCTTTCCGATTTAGGCGAATTTGAGTTTGTCCGCTCTCAATCCACGGTGAATATTTTTCCCGTTGGTGACGCGGATATAGCCGGAGCTGCCGAAAGAATGAAATATGTTTTCGGCATTGCAGGGTTTTCACGCGCCGCCGTTGCCGAAAAAAACATAGAGGATATACAGCGCGTTGCCGCAGAATATCTTGAGGACGAGCTTTACGGAGTAAAAACCTTCAAGGTGGAGGCAAAGCGCAGCGACAAAAAATTTCCTTTGACCTCTCCCGAAATTTCAAGGGAGGTAGGCGGTTATCTTTTAAGCAAATTTCATCACCTGACGGTCGATGTTCATAACCCCGAAACGGTTATCACCGTTGAAGTGAGAGAAAAATATGTTTTCATCCGCGGAAACCAGATAAAAGGTGCGGGCGGTCTGCCTGTCGGCAGTGCAGGTAAAGCCGCGCTCATGGTGTCCGGCGGAATAGACAGTCCCGTCGCAGGCTGGATGATGGCAAAGCGCGGTGTTCAGCTCAACGCCATTCATTTCGCTTCACCTCCGTATACAAGTGTCAATGCGGAAATGAAGGTTCACAAGCTGCTTAAGGCCGTTGCAAAATACAGCGGCAGAATCCGTCTTACCGTTGTCGGCTTCACCGAAATACAGGAAGCCATAAAGGACAACTGTCCCGAGGAGCTTTTCACGCTTATTATGCGCCGCATGATGATGCGTATTGCCTGCCGCATAGCTGAAAGGGACGGCTGCGGCGCACTTATCACGGGCGAAAGTCTCGGTCAGGTGGCAAGCCAGACCATGCAGGCATTGGCCTGTACAAATATGGTTGCCGATTTGCCCGTTTTCAGACCGCTTATCGGCATGGATAAAAATGAAATAATAAATATTTCAAGAAAAATCGGCACATTTGAAACCTCTATTCTTCCGTATGAGGATTGCTGCACGGTGTTCACGCCGAAGCATCCGCGGACAAGACCCACCCCCGACCTGATTGAACAGGCGGAAGCACTTGTTGAGTGGAATGAAATGATTGAAAAAGCCATAGACGGAGTTAAAAATATTACAATTTCCTGATTAAAAGTAAACTATTCGGAAAGGACAGGGATTAAAATGAAAAATATATATGAAGACGGACGGGAATTTTCGATGGAAAACGAAAATGCCCACTCCTTCCCTGCCCGTGAGGAGGAACGCAGGCAGCACCGCTCCGCAGAGGAAAAAAGAGAAAAAAGAAACGAAAGGCTGGAACGCGCCGCAACAAGAAGAGCCGATAAGGAATCACAACAGGCACAGAACTCTTCCGTTTCTTCGGCATATACACCCATGTACAGCTCGTATCCCGGCGACCCTGTTTCCATGGCTGCTCCGTATAATGTTCAGCAAAGCTACGGTCAGCCCCCGCAGATTACACCTCCGGCAATAAATAATGTCGGCAGCCCGTATCCGCCCGTTTATGCCGCGTATATTCCCGTCCCAGGTTATGTTCCGTATCCTCCGCAGGGTTATATGCCTTACGGACAGGCCTTTCCCGTTCAGCAGAATTATGCGCCATACGGTCAGCCGCCGCAGGCAAGTCAGCCGCCGGTCGACACAAGCGGCATGAAAATCGTTTATCAGTCACCGGATTTTTATAATAACAATGCGGGCGGTTCACCGCGCATACCCGTTATTGTTCCCGGTACTGCATCGGAAACAAAGCAGCCCGCTCAGCCGGTTCAGCCGCAGGCTCAGGCACAGCCGCAGCCGCAAACACAAAGAACCGGTTATACTGTCGATTCCGTATCCGAAAAATCCGGGTCGATTCCGCGCAGAAAGCCGCATTCGGATGAAAAGGATTCCTCATTCCGCATTGAAACTCCCCCGTATTCCGGCGGCAGAGCCTTTGAAGACGAAATGAAAAAGACCGGAAGATACGCTTATACACCCCGTTCCGGTTTTTCCGTCAGCAGTGTCAGCTCCGACGAGCTGTTTGAAAGCCTTTCTGATAAAAACTATGAAGAGCTTACAATAGCCGACAAGACAGGGGACAGTGAAGCTCATACATCCTTGAGAAAAAGAAAAGGACGCAGTGAAAAGGCTCCGCAGACGGGTAAACAAAAGGAAAACTCCGAAAATAAAATAAAACCCGTCAATCTTATTCCCGACGATTTTGACGATGAAGAAGATGAAAAGCCCGTAAAAAAAGCTCCGAAGGAAAAAAAGGAAACCTCCGCAGCGGAAAAAACAAGAATAACCGTGCTCATTATCTCCCTTGCGGTGGCTCTCGGCTCTCTTGTTTATCTGGGCTATGAATTTAAGCTGCGGCTTGACAACAAAAAGCTTGAGCAGGAATTTTCAGCCTCTGCGCAGATAAACGAGGTTGAAACCACCAAAAAGAAGAAAAATAATAAAACCACAACAAATCCCGTTGAAGAAACCACTCTTTCGGAGGAAGAAAATTTTGCAAAGCTGCGAGCCGAACACCCTGAAATAATGTACCCTGTAGGTCTTCAGGCAAAATACGCACCGTATTACACGGAAAATCAGGATTTTGTGGGCTATATCAGCATAAACGGGCTTGGCATCAGCCTTCCCGTAGTACAGGCGGATAATGATGAAGAATACCTGAAAAAGAATTTCTATGGGCAGAGCACAAAATACGGTTGTCCGTTTGCAATTCACATGAATAATATTGACCTTATGGATAAAAACACTGTCATTTACGGTCATTATATGCATGACGGTTCCATATTCGCACCGTTGCACGAATATAAGAGTATTGACGGCTACAAATCAGCTCCCGTTATCACCTTTAACACACTTTATAAGGACTATAAGTGGAAAATCTTTGCGGTCATCATTACAAACACTTATGCAAAGGATGATAATGATTATTTCTTCCGCTATTATTTCACAAACCTTTCAAGCGATGAGAATTTTAAGGATTACCTTGATGCTCTTAAAGCAAGAACCCTTTATACCACAGGCGTTGATGTACTGCCTACGGACAAGCTGCTAACACTTTCAACCTGCACCTATGAATTTTCAGACGCAAGGCTTGTTGTAGTTGCGAGGATGGTTCGTCCCGGCGAAAGTGCCGAGGTTGATACCTCTCTTGCTTCGGTAAACGGCAATCCCAGATATCCGCAGGCATATTACGATAAAAAAAATAAAAAGAATCCCTTTGATACCACTTATAACTGGTATCCCGAAAATTAACGGAGGTTAGTATATGATTAAATTGCTGGCTCTTGACGGGGACTCGTCGTTTTCTGTTGATTCAAGATACAGAATACTGTCACGAATGGAGTTCTATGGCTTATACAGTGAAAATGTTTTTGTTCACAACGACCTTGACGCTCTTATTGATGAAGCTGTTATAGATGTTGACGAGGGCAAGGACGTTATTGTTGCTGTTGAACCGTCCCGGTATGTTGAAGCGAAAGCCCTTCTTCTGGGCAGACTACTTTTGGAGGAAACATCCAGCTCCGATATTGCGGAAGCCATCTCCGTTCAGCTTATGTCTGATTATAATGAAGAGCCTATTGACCTGCCCGGTCAGTGTCTTATGCCGAGACACGGCAAGGTTTTCATTTCCAACGATGGGCTATACAGCGGCTTCGGATGTATCGGTCCCAAGGGGAGCAGTCTTTTTTTCCTGCCGCTGGATTATTCAAGAATAGACAGCGTTATTGATGAACTTGTAAAAAAATTCTACACTCCCGAAGAACCGCAGCATACCTCTGACACATCTGCCGAGGTACATGAGACGGATGATGAACTTACTCCTGGCGTACAGAACCTTGTTTATTCCCTGGTTCAGCTTGATAAACGCGTCGCTTTTTCCGACAGCGAAGCTATGGATTATATAAAGCCTCTCACCGACACGGTTGACGGATTCGGCGCTGTCACATATTTCGTCCGCAGTGATACGGGCAATTCAAATGATGCGGAGAAAACACAGCTTATCACTGTCCGCAGAGCAAGGGAAGCGCTTGCAAAAACCAACGCTGACTTCGGAGCGGCTGTGTCCGATATAATTATGTCAGAGGACAATGTATATGCCGCCTTTATCGCGGTTTACGATGGCAATAAAACCACTGTCAAAAAAATCACGACAAACAGGGCACAGAATATGGATCTCATCCTTCCGAAGGCGGTTGCTCTGTTGATTGATGTGCTGTGTCAGTGTGCTGATATACTGCATAATGTAAATGCCGTTGTTCGCCCCGATGATGACGATGAAAAGGAAAAACCGGCAGCCGTTAATATGAGCATGGTGATAGTAGCGTCCCTTGTCTCACTCATTGCAATCATCTGTGCGATATTTTTCACGGCAGGTTTTCTTAAAGATGAACCGACCACTTCAAATAACGCAACAGCGGTAATTAACCCTGTTTATTCAACCACTGCACCGACTTCCGTGCCGGATGATTCAACTGCTCTGCTTACATCAGAACCAACCACCGCCACCCCGAGTATTACAACACCGTCATCGACACCGCCCCTCACCACAAGCAATAATACGGGGGCAAATTCTATGGTAACAGAACCGACGGCAGCACAGCAGACAACGCAGCCTGTCAGCGTTGCATCCTCCACAAGCGGCACATTTACATTTTATGTGTTCGGTTACGGTCACGGTGTAGGACTTTCGCAAAACGGCGCAAACGCTTTCGCAAAGCAGGGATGGAACTATGCGGAAATTCTTGCAAACTATTATTACGGTACAACCCTTGTTATAGGTGACACTTATCCGAAAACCATAACCTATGCGGGCTCTAAATATCAGACGAGAGAATATCTTGCCTCCGCTCTCGTTTCGGAAATGGACGAAAGCTTTGAGCTTGAAGCGCTTAAAGCACAGGTTGTGGCTCTCTACACCTATGCGAAATATTATAATTTTGAGGTCAGTGCAACGGGCAATGCCTACGGCAAGACCCCGGGTGAAAAAGCATATAAGGCTGTCGACGCGGTTCTCGGCTATTATCTGACATACAACGGTGATACCGCGCTCACTCCTTTCCATTCCACAAGTGCCGGAAAAACCACATCCTATTATAATGTATGGGGCGGCACGGAATTGCCTTATCTTGCCGGCGGCAGACCGAGCTATTCCGATTATGAAGCAACCGATTTTCAGACCGCTTATTCAATTAAGAGCGAGGAACTGAAAAATCTTGTTGATTCACGCTGCAACATTGAGCTTTCCGGCGACCCGTCTACATGGATTTCCGTTATTTCACATGACGGATGTATTGACGCGAACACAGGCTATGTATATTCCGTCAGTGTCGGCGGTACAATGTTTACGGGATATAAATTCCGCAACGAGGTTATGGATGGCGTGCTGCGCTCCCACTGCTTCAAAATCCTTTATACGCCCGACCCGGCTTAATATGTTTAATTTGGCAAAGACCATTTAATAAATAATTTATTTTAAAGGAGATAATACCAATGCCTTTAGTAACAACAAAAGAAATGTTCAAAAAAGCCTATGAGGGCGGATACGCAGTAGGTGCTTTCAATGTTAACAACATGGAAATCATCCAGGGTATCACAGAAGCCGCAAAAAAGCTTAACGCTCCCCTTATTCTTCAGGTTTCCAAGGGCGCAAGAGCTTATGCGAACCACACCTATCTTGTAAAGCTTGTTGAGGCGGCTGTTGAAGAAACAGGTCTTCCCATCGCTCTTCATCTTGATCACGGTCCGGATTTTGAGACCTGCAAGGCTTGCATCGACGGCGGCTTTACATCCGTAATGATTGACGGCAGCTCCCTTCCCTATGAAGAGAATATTGCCGTTACCAAAAAGGTAGTTGAATACGCGCACGCTCACGGCGTTGTTGTTGAGGGTGAGCTCGGCACTCTTGCCGGCGTTGAAGACGATGTTGCCGTTGAAGACGGAAACGCTTCTTACACACAGCCCGACCAGGTTGAGGATTTCGTTACCCGTACCGGCGTTGACTCACTTGCTATTGCCATCGGCACCAGCCACGGCGCATACAAGTTCAAGCCCGGTCAAAAGCCGCAGCTTCGTTTCGACATTCTTGAAGAGGTTTCAAAGAGACTTCCCGGTTTCCCGATAGTGCTCCACGGTGCAAGCAGCGTTGTTCCGGAATTTGTTGAGAAAATCAACAAGTTCGGCGGCGATATGCCCGATGCAATCGGCATTCCCGAGGAAATGCTTCGCAAGGCAGCTACCATGGCTGTATGCAAAATCAACATTGACTCCGACCTTCGTCTTGCCATGACTGCTGCTATCAGAGAATATATGGCTGAAAATCCGTCACACTTTGACCCCAGACAGTATCTCAAGCCGGCAAGAACCGCTATCGAGGGTATGGTAACGCATAAAATAGTTGATGTTCTCGGCTGCGACGGAAAAGCATAATTAAAAATAATTGACGGACGCTAAATGCGCCGAATAATCCCCGGAACAGATTTGCTCAAATCAGCTTTCTGCTCCGGGGATTATTGTATTGCACGGCGACGGTTGTCAACCATATTTATTTTACAGTAATTCGGCACGCTGTACCGACGGAAGATTCGGGCAGTCCATGCAATTTTCACTGCGAAAAACAGGCTTTGCCCAGCGAACGGCATTCAATATTATTTTCTGAATAACCGGGTTTTTATATGTAGGATAGGTTTCGTGACCGGGCTGTAAATAAAACACCTTGCCGTTACCCCTGCTCCATGTACAGCCGGAGCGGAAAACCTCACCGCCCGTGTACCAGCCGATAAACACAGTTTCGTCAGGTGACGGAATACCGAAGGGCTCACCGTAGGTTTCATCTGCCTCAAGCTCAAAATATCTGCCGATGCCCTGCGCTATCGGATGTGCCGGAGAAGCCGTCCATACTCTTTCCATATCATCGCTTTCGCGCCATGTCAGTGAGCAGCTCGTACCCATAAGCCGCATAAACGGCTTCGATTTATGCGCTGAATGAAGAAAAATCGCGCCCATACCGTTGAGCACAGCCTCTTGCACCATAGCGGCAATTTCATCGGGAACACGGCTGTGTCCGCAATGTCCCCACCATATAATAACATCTGTATCATCAAGTATTTCCTTCGTTATACCGCAGTTTTCGTCATCAAGTGTTGCGGTTCTGACCTCAATGTCATCTTCTTTTCCGAGAAATTCAGCTATTACACCGTGAATCCCGTCGGGATATATTTCGCTCGCTTTACAATTTTTGTCCTTTTCATGCATAAATTCGTTCCAGACAAGTACCTTAATCATAACTTTTCTCCTTATTATTTTTTATTTGCAGGCGTATATGCGTCCCCTGTCTCATCTTAATTTTCTTTCAACAGTGCTTTTTCCTATCCCTGTTAAACGGCTGATTTGCCTTATGGATGCACCTGCCGAATGAAGCCTTTTGATTATTATTTCTCTGAAATCTTCACTCAAAATCAGAACATCCTCCGTTGAATTACAGGCATAATCCATTGACAGGATTTTCTTTACCTCATCATCTGACAAGCCTTTCTTCGCATAATTATTTTCTCCGATATAATCTTCTGCGTTAACCGGTTCATCCGCATTTAAAAGCTCTGCCTTCGTAACGGTACGGTATATCACATCCGCATCAATTCGACTGCCGCCGTTTTTGTATTCGTCAAGGCTTGTGCAAGCTGCACCCGGCACTGAATGAACATATTTCACTGCTCCGGCAAGTCTTTCCACGGTATCGAGCGGTTCACTCTTATATCGGTCACGCAGCAGCTTTCCGGTACAGCCGTATTTTCTTTTGTACCAATATATATATTTTGTGTTTATACGCTTGAAAATCATCGACAGCGGCGTATCTCCCGTTTTGATAATAATATGCACCATGTCAGGCGAAAGGCTGTACGCAAAAAGCAGAAATTCACTTGTCTTTTTACATTCACCGAGCACCTGTATAAACTTTTCATAATCTTCATTTTCATAAAACATACTGCGTCCGTCCACAGAACGCAATACCGCATGATAAAGACCGTTTTCACTTATTTTTCTTGCACTTCTTGCCATAATTCGTCACCCTTTTACATATTATCAACTTTTTATTATTTTGTCAAGACAGGGGACACATGGTGAAAAAATCTTATTTCCAGTCCATTGAATAATTTTTGTCTGTTCATACATTATATCGTTTTTTATTTTTTTATTTAACAGATTCTTTTCTCTGAATACTTGCACATTTTCTTATTATATTATATAATAAAGTGTTAATGCAATTTAAGAAGGTGATTTTTTTGCGATACTTTGCAGGGTATTATGATGTTGCCGTAATAGGCGCCGGACACGCCGGAATTGAAGCCGCGCTTGCCTGTTCGCGTCTCGGCTGTAATACTGCCGTGTTTACAATCAATATGGACTGGGTCGGAAATATGCCGTGTAATCCGTCAATAGGCGGCACATCCAAAGGACACCTTGTGCGCGAAATTGACGCACTCGGCGGAGAAATGGGCAGGGCAGCCGATGCGAACACGCTTCAAAGCCGTATGCTTAATCTCGGCAAGGGTCCTGCCGTGCATTCACTGCGTGCACAGATTGACAGACGAATGTATTCGGCTTATATGAAGCGTACACTTGAAAAGCAGGAAAATCTTGACTTGCGTCAAGCTGAAATTGTTGACCTTTTCCGCGGAGAAAACGGTGAATGGCATCTTGTAACCCGTCTTGAAGCGGAATACGAGGCACAGTGTGTAATTCTTGCAACAGGAACCTTCCTCGGCGGTAAAATATATGTTGGCGATGTATCATATGAGGGCGGTCCCGACGGTATGTTTGCTGCGACGGATCTTTCAAAAGCACTGCGCCGCCTCGGTGTACAGACGCGCCGTTTTAAAACAGGTACACCGTCAAGAGTAAACCGCCGCAGTGTTGATTTTTCCGACCTTGAACCGCAGCCCGGTGATGAAAATATTGTTCCTTTTTCATTTGACGGTGATTATAAACCTGAAAATACCGAGTTGTGTTACATTACCTATACCAATGATAAAACAAAACAGATTATTCTTGATAATCTGCACCGTTCTCCGCTGTACGGCGGGAAAATTGACGGTACCGGACCGAGATACTGTCCGAGTATTGAGGACAAAATTGTCCGTTTCAGTGAAAAACCGCGCCATCAGATTTTCATTGAGCCGTGCGGCGCAGACACCGACGAGCTTTATTTACAGGGACTTTCCTCTTCATTGCCTGAGGATGTTCAGCTTGCTTTTCTTAAG
>JAKSQS010000061.1 GCA_024404055.1 Clostridia bacterium
TAAAATCCGACACCGAACTGACCGATAATATTTACATCATCTTTCTTTTCATTTTCCGTTTTAAAATCAAGCGAACCGCTTTTGGCGATTACGCCGAGATTATTTTCAAGCTCGTCCGCACTCATGCCGCAGCCGTTATCACTGACAGTGAGAGTGCGCTCATCCTTATTGATTTCAAGGCGGATAATATAATCAGCTCTCGACATACCGCTTCCGTCGGTCATGGAATGATAATATCTTTTATCAAGTGCGTCGCTTGAATTTGATATAAGCTCACGAAGGAAAATTTCCTTGTGCGTATATATGGAATTTATCATCATATCCAGAAGCTTTTTACTCTCTGCCTTAAACTGTTTTTTTCTCATTGCTTTACCCTTCTTTAAATGGAAAATAGTTTTTAGCACTCTCTGCGTTCGAGTGCTAAAAACTATTATAACCACAAATATTTATTTGTCAAGTATTACCGCCGGGATTTTTTTCAAACCTGTATATATTCTGTCCTTCAAGGTCTGTAAACGGTATCATAACAGGCGGTATACCGCAGTTTGCCGTTACAGTTGTAACAAGAGAACGGACATACGGAAATAGCTGATTATATGTTTCCACATGGAGCAGCTCCTTTTCCACACCGGGCTTGAAGGAAAAAACGCCGATAACAACCGCTTTGAAATGAAATTTATCCGGTACGGTTTTGTCGGAAACCTCCACGGTAAACTCACCGCGGCAAATATTCTGCGGCGAATATCTCACATTGTAAGAATATTTATTTTGCAGGTCAAGCCGCTGCTTTCCCTCAATTTTCCCCGCAAAGTCGATGCTTTCAACCTTGTAGGCTTTCATAGTAGCGTTGCTCATAAGCAACAATTCCTTTCAACTTTCAAACAGGGCGGTATCAAACCGCCCCATAGACTTATTTTTTAAGGCTGACAGCCTTTTTTGCCTTTTCGGCAATATTCTTTGCATCAAGTCCGAAAAGACCGAGCAGCTCAACCGCAGGACCGGATTTGCCGAAGGTATCCTCAACGCCGACACGAAGAACGGGAACGGGGTATTTTTCACAGAGAACCTCACTTACCGCACCGCCTAAGCCGCCGATAATGCTGTGTTCCTCCGCAGTAACGATTGCGCCGGTTTCCTTTGCGGCGTTAATGATGATTTCCTCGTCGATAGGCTTTATGGTATGAATATTGATAACTCTTGCGTCAATGCCGTCACCGGCAAGTATTTTCGCTGCTTTGAGTGCCTCGCCAACCATAAGACCTGTTGCAACAATTGTAACATCCTTGCCGTCACGAAGGCAAACACCCTTACCAAGCTCAAATTTATAGGTTGCCTCATCGTTAATTCTTTCAACTGCAAGTCTGCCGAAACGCATATAAACCGGACCGTCAAAATCAGCGGCGGCAAGAACCGCCTGATAAGCTTCAACATCGTCTGCGGGATTGATAATCGTCATACCGGGAATAACGCGCATAAGTGCAATATCCTCACAGCACTGATGGCTTGCGCCGTCTTCACCGACGGAAATACCGGCGTGTGTTGCACCGATTTTAACATTGCAATGCGGATAAGCTATTGTATTTCTGACCTGCTCATATGCTCTGCCTGCCGCAAACATTGCAAATGATGAAGCAAAAACCTTATATCCCATAGTGGAGAGACCGGCAGCCACACCCATCATATTGCTTTCGGCAATACCGCAGTCAATATATTTATCCGGGAAGCTCTTTTTAAAGCCGATGGTTTTTGTTGCTTTTCCGAGGTCAGCGTCCAGAACAAGAACATCGTCTCTTTTTCCGAGCTCTACGAGAGCCTTTCCGTAAGCATCTCTGGTTGCGCATTTAATTACATCTGCCATAATTATGCCTCCTGTTCCGCAAGAGCAGCCTTAAGCTCTGCCATTGCTGTTTCATACTGTTCTGCATTAGGTGCAGTACCGTGCCAGTCGCACTTGTCTTCCATAAATGAAATGCCTTTGCCCTTAACCGTCTTTGCAACGATACAGGTGGGTTTACCCTTGCATTCACGGGCAGCCTTGAACGCAGCTTCTATCTGCTCAAAGCAATGTCCGTTGATTTCGATAACATTCCAGTTGAAAGCTTCAAACTTTTCCTTAATCGGATAAGGCGCGTTCACTTCTTCAAGCGTACCGTCAATCTGAAGGTTGTTATTGTCAACGATAGCAACAAGATTGTCAAGCTTTCTGTTTCCGGCAAACATTGCCGCTTCCCAAGCCTGACCCTCTTCGATTTCGCCGTCTCCAAGGGGAACATATACTCTCGTTTCCTTACCGGCAAGCTTTGCGCCGAGAGCCATTCCGCAGGCGGCACTGATGCCCTGACCGAGAGAACCTGTGCTCATATCAACGCCGGGGGTAAGCTTCATGCTGGGGTGACCCTGAAGCATGGAATCACTTTTACGCAAGGTTTTAATCATTTCTTCGGGGAAAAATCCCTTGAGCGCAAGTGCCGCATAAAGTGCGGGAGCCGTATGTCCCTTAGAAAGAACAAGTCTGTCTCTGTCGGGATTTTTGGGGTCTTTCGGGTCAACATTCATTTCGGAAAAATACAAATAGGTAAGAATATCCGAAATTGAAAGCGATCCGCCGGGGTGTCCGCTCTTTGCATTGAAGGTGCCTTCGATTACTCCCATACGCACCTTACACGCAAGAGCCTTTAACTCTTTTTTCTGTGCTGCATCCATAATGGTTGCCTCCTTCATTTATTTTCTTCAAGAAATTCTATTAAATCTGCAACTGCGCCTCTGTCACAGTGGCACGTCTGCATTTTAGCAACATATTTTATTCCGCGCGGTGACTGACCGCAGCAAGCTGATACCGGTGCATTCTTAAGCATTTCATAATCGTTATAGTGGTCGCCTATCACGGCAATTTTATTCTTTTCAATGCCGAGAATCTCCGCAAGCTTTAACAGCGCAAGCCATTTATTCGCATCAATATTAACCATTTCATATGTCACGGGCGAAGAATCCATAAAATTAGTCACCGTCGGTCGGTTAAGCTTTGCATAGCTTCTTATATCCCGGATGACAAACGGATTGCCGTAGAAAATAACTTTTGCCCAGTTATCCGTCGGAACATCCTCAAATCGCCTGAATGTCAGCGTTTCCGGACGCTTCAAAAGCGTCATTCCGGCGGTGTAAATGCCCTTATTAAGAATATATATCTTGTCAAGCGTGTGAATCTCTATTTCACAGGTCGGAAATTTTTTGTGAACCTTATTTACAAAATCCTGCAATTCACTGCATATAGGGCTGAACCACAGCATTTTACCAATAGAAAAATCATATACACCTGCGCCGTTAAACACGACCACGGGGTTTTTGCATCCCGGAAGTCTGCCGTAATGCTTCTTAATCGCATAAGGTCCTCTGCCGGACGCAAGCGTGAAATTTCCGCCCTCTTCATTTATAAATCTGTCTATTGCTTCGTAATTTCTTTTCGGAAGCATATGCTTTTTATTGTTAAGAGTACCGTCAATATCCGACGCCACAAGCCAATCTGAAAATCTTCCGTTAATTCCGCTCATTGTGTTTTACCTTTCATTACCTATCTTTTCAAGAAAAGAGGTAAAATATTCGGGAAGCTCGCTTTCAAGCTGAATATATTTCCCGTTTCTCGGATGCTTAAAGCCTATAAGCCCTGCATGAAGGCACTGACCCGCAAGCTCCGTTATGCACTTTTTCGGTCCGTAAACCGGGTCTCCCGCAACCGGATGACCGATATATGACATATGCACCCTTATCTGGTGTGTTCTGCCTGTTTCAAGTTTAACCTTAAGATGTGAAAACTCACCGAAAGACCTGACAACCTCATAATGCGTAACCGCATTTTTTGAGTTTTTCTGTGTTACAGTCATTTTTTTCCGGTCTGTGGGGTGTCTGCCTATCGGCGCGTCAACCGTTCCGCCTTCAGTTTTAAAACCGCCGTACACAACGCACTGATACATTCTCGTAAAGCTGTGTGCCTTTATCTGTTCGGCAAGTCTCACATGAGCAAAATCGTTTTTTGCAACCATCAGAAGACCGCTTGTATCCTTGTCTATACGGTGTACTATTCCCGGGCGTATTTCCCCGTTAATGCCGGAAAGTCCGCCTTTGCAGTAATACATAAGCGCATTAACAAGGGTTCCGTCCTCATTTCCCGCTGCCGGATGCACCACCATACCCTTCGGTTTGTTTACCACAAGCAAATCTTCATCCTCATATCTCACATCAAGCGGTATATCCTGCGGTAAAATCTGCGTTTCCCTTGCCTCTGGAATTACCACGCTTATTCTGTCCCCTGTTTTTACACAGCAGCTTTTTGAAACAATAATACCGTTTTTTTGAACACAGCCGTTTTCAATAATTTTCTGAACCGCGGCACGGGTAAGCTCCTGCGTCTTTTCGGAAATAAATTTATCTATGCGTATGCCGTTGCTGTCTTCTTCAACCGCGAAAATCATTGCGTTAAGCATCCTGTTTTTCCTTTCCGGACTTTTTCATATCTCTGATTATCTCGTATATTTCATATCCCATAAACAGAAAACAGCCGACAGTTATCAGGCAATCCGCAAAATTGTAAGTCGGAAATTTTAAAAAATCGGTCGCTATATAATCAATAACATATCCTCTGACTATACGGTCTATAAGGTTTCCGATTCCTCCGGCAATTATTGCAACAGCACAGCACGAAACGAATAACGGTTTTATTTTTTTCATCATCAAAAGAACAACGGCGGCGGCAATAACAATAACGGTAAATACAGCAAGCCAATTCCTTTTTCCTTCAAAAAGCCCGAACATACCGTTGTAATTTCTGACATATTCAAGACTTAATATATGAGGAATAAGCGTAGCTTTGCCGCCCGACGCAAGATTAGCTTCAACCGCAATTTTTATTATCTGATCGGCTGCCGTGAGCAAAGCAATAACAGCCAGAGTTATTATCTGATACAATATGCTCAACCTCTTACTTTATTACTTTTTCTTTTTATATTTCTGAAAAAATCTCCGTTCGTGAATAGAACCATCCTCTTCGACCTCGTTATCATCGTCATACACCTTGAAGCCTGCCACAAAGCTGCGAAATTCAGGTTCATCAATCTTTATCGGGTCAAAAACCTTTGTGCGTTCTTTCTTCTTTTCTTCAATTGAGAAATTCGACGGCCGTTCGTAAATTGCAGCGGAAGCATCTTCATCATTCTCACTCATTTCTGTTTCAACAGAATCAAGTATTAAGCCTATCAGGTCGCTTTTTTCTTTCATTTCATCCCCGTCAGATTCACCGTCAAGGGTGAAAAGTCTGTTATTATTATGTTCTTCCCCTGTTTTTTTTCTGTTTTCCGATGTGTTTGATCCATCGCTTTGTGCTGCCTTTATTATCGGTGGCTCAGGGTCGTTCAGATATTTCCTTGCTACACTATCCAAACTGTTATTTTCATCATTCACTTCGGGAGGCTCATCATTTATTTCCGAAGAAAGTGGTTCAAACAGGCTTTTATCAAGCATCGCCGTGACTGCCTCAGGCTCTTCAAGGTTCTCAAGCAGCTCAAGATTTTTCATGATAACCGATGCTATCTCATCTTTATAATTCATCACAATATTTCTTATTGTAGACATTTCACGCTGCATTGCAATAATTGCATCGGAATTATCATCCTTCATATGCGCAATTGCGGCATTTGCCTTTTCAACGGCAGCAGCGGCCCGGATTCTTGCCTCGCTCAAAATATATTCGGCTTTCTTTGCCGCGTCATGCAGAGTATCAGCCGCTTTAGCTTCAGCCTCGGCAGACTTCGTTTCATATTCATATTTTGCCCTTGCAAAATATTCGTCCGCCTTCGTTACCGTATCGGTAATATAAGCCTCATTCTTCTCTTTAATTTCGCTTATTTCATCAAGTGCTTTCATTTTCGCGGACTCAACAATACTGTCGTGCTGCTTTTTTGCATCCTCAATAATTTCATCACGCTGCGCTTCGGATTCTTTTCTGATATTAGCCGCCATACGCTGAGCGTTGAGAAGAGTGATTTTAATGTTGTCCTCTTCTTTTTTATATTCATCCAGCTTTTCGGAAAGAATTGAAATTTTTTCATTAAGCTCTCTTTTTTCGCTTTCAGCTTTTTCGAGACTGATAAGCAGCGAATGACAATACTCGCTTACCTTTGAAAGATGATTTTCAACATCAGATATTTTGTAAACGCCTCTTCCAGCAGAACCGAAGCTCGGCTTTAAAATTTCTTCCTGTGTCATATTTTCTCTCCCGATTGATATTATAAAGCAAAAATCATAAATTTAACCCGTTTGTGTCAACCTGACTGCTGAAATCTCCTGTCAGCTCCACCGTTTCTGGTAGAATTACATATGTAAGGTCTGCAATTGATTCAATACGCGCATTGCAGGTATACCTTACGCCGTCAAGAAAGTCGATAACGCGTTTTGCCGTATTTTCCGGAATATCATGTAAATCTATGAGTGTTACGGTGTTTCCGGAAAGCATTTGGTCAGCTGCGATAACCGCGTTTTCTATTTTTTCAAATTTAATGATTGAAAACTTGAATTTTTGAGTTGAAACGACATTTGTATTCTTTTTCATCTGAAAAACATTAGCCTGTTTGGCTGTCTCCTTTGGTGCTTCAGTATATGCTTTTGGCTGGCTTGCAGGCGCCTTGTATTCCGTTTTCGGGGGAACCGTGTTTTTGAATGAAGGAGACGGTTTATAATCCGGCTCATCAAAATCGTCTATATAACCGCCGTATGAACCTGTTGATTTCACAGTCGGCTTTACATTTGATTTATAGGTCGGCTTTTTTTCGGCAGTTTCCGGCTTGTCATCTTCATAATCATCGTAATCATCATCGTATTCGTCATTTTCCGCTCTGCTTTCGGCGGGCTTAAGCATATTTATCGCTGCCGATTTCATTCTGTTGAACAAATTATTTTCCATTATGTTTTCCTTCCTTTTTGCTTTTAATATACTCTGCGTCCGAATACAGACGAACCTATGCGAACCAAAGTGCTTCCTTCAAGTATTGCTTCTTCATAATCAGATGACATACCCATTGAAAGTATATCCATATCGGTATTATCTATTTTTTTACTCTTTATGTCAATAAAAATATCGTGTATTTTTGAAAAATAACATCTTAATACCTTTTCATCATCACACACAGGAGGAATTGACATAAGACCTTTAATTTTTATTCCGGGAAGCTTTGCCGCCTCATATATCAGTTGCTCAACCGAATCCTGCGCCGCACCTGTTTTTGTCGGCTGGTCGCCAATATTCATTTCGATAAGGCAATCGGTAACAATGCCGAGCTTTTCAGACTGCTTTGAAATTTCAGATGCTAATTTCAAGCTGTCGACAGACTGTATCATGCTTACCTGACCGACAATCTGTTTAACCTTGTTGGTCTGCAAATGACCAATAAGATGAGCTTCGCAATCGTCAAGCCTAAGATATTGCTTTTTGCCGAGAAATTCCTGTACCTTGTTTTCGCCGATAAGCTTTACTCCGCATTCTATGGCATGGTTTATCATAACCGGCTCTACCGTTTTGGTAACAGCCATAAATGTTATATCGTCCGCACTGCGTCCGCTGCGATGTGCCGCGACAGCAATGTTTTCATTTATCCTTTTGAGATTATCCTCTATAAATGAAAAATTATCATTGAGACAGGAGCTTTCCATCTTTTAAATCCCTTCCCTTCACTATAATGCTGTCGTGCAGCTCAAGCTGCGTGAGCACCTTTTCATCCGTCGGATCTTTCGGTATTACAACGGCAAAATTATTTCCGAAATAGCTTATACTGACCTTTTTAAATTGTGCCGAGCCGCCGAAATCAACAAATACACCGAGCTCTCCGTTTTCGTTTTTTCGCAATGATTCCGAGCTGATTTTATATCCCGCATATGATTTTACAACAACGGTTATATTTTCAGTGCGCATTTCCGCGATTTTTTCATTCATATCGGAGCTTGAAAGAATAAGTGCAACCTTACTGTTCTTATCCGCCGTAATGTTAACCACCTTCATTTTAAGACGCATACTGCCCTCATCATCAAAAATGACAGGAACATATGAACCTTTGGAAATGTAGGACAGAACACTTGACGGAACAGTACAGACAATAAACCATTCAAACTCACCGATTATTTTTCCGAACGCTTTTTTATCAACATTATCCGGCTTTGAACTGATAAGCTTTTCGATTTTTTTTGCCGATAGGTCACGAACCGACTCGTAATCAGTCTTGCCTTCATACCCGTCAACATTACTGATAAAAAATCCCGGATATGATGTGTTTATTTCCGTAACGGACGGTTTCTTTTTATAAAGCTCATTATATTTCTTTTCAAGCTTTTTAATAATTTTACCGAAATTTATTTTGCTGCCCGTTGAAATTTGTCTTGTTGTTATATTCTTTTCAAGCTGAGTTACATATTCCGGAAGCCTTTCAAGCTCACCGCTGTCAAGCACATCAACATATTCACCGACAAATCCGCTTATCCTTTTGTCAAGGGTATCAAGGTCGGAATTATTGATAGAGCTTTGCTTTTCAAGCTTTTTATAATAATCAATTCTGCTTTCCGTTTCAAGAATCTGATTATATAGCTGTGCATCCTTTGCACTTTTAAATTTCATGGCAACGCAGTCACCGTGAGCTACCCTTGAGCCGTCGGATATATTGGCAACATATACGCCGTCTGATGAACCGGTAAGAACCGAAGTGTTTTTTCCGAAATCATCCTGACGGTTTTCGTCTCTTACAACATAGCCTACCGTTTTTACGGTATCTTCAACCGTTGAAATCTCAGCAGGCTCCGTTGTAATTCTCGATATTTCATTTTTATATATACCGTAACAAACATATGATACGGCAAGAATAACCACAGCAACGGCAATCAAAGGATAAACATACTTATTTCTGTTCATTATTCTGCATTTCCTTCCTCTTTTTTTCGATTATCGCGCAAACCGATTCCTCAATTTCATCAAATGTCATTTTATCAGTTTCAAACCAGATTATATTTTCGTTCCTTCTGAACCAGGTAAGCTGTCTTTTGGCATACCGTCTTGTCTGCATTTTCAGCGTCTGCACCGCTTCTTCATAAGTGCACAGACCATCTATATACGGCTTAAGCTCCTTGTAGCCGATAGCCTGAACGGCTGTTGCTTTATCAGAACAGCTGAAAAATTGCCTTGCTTCATTCTCAAGACCGTTTTCAAGCATTATGTCAACTCTTTTGTTTATTCTGTCATAGAGATACTGACGGTCTGAAGCCGTAAGTCCGATATAGAACACATCAAATTCGGGCGGATTGATTTTTGAAAGCTCGTTCTGCCTTGTTTTGGTCTGTCCGGTCAGCTCAATAAGCTCAAAAGCACGGACAATACGCTTTTTATCGTTTGGGTGCAATGCACACGCTGTTTTTTCATCCTTTTCGGACAGCATACAAAGCATTTTTTCACCGCCGATTTCGTCATACAAACGGTTAAGTTTTTCACGAAGTGCCTCATCATATCCGTCAGATAAATATGTAATATTTTCAAACAGTGAATTGATATACATACCCGTTCCGCCGCATACAACAGGCAGCTTTCCGCGGTTATGAATATCGCGGATACATTTTCCGGCAAGGTCGGTATATTTGGCAACGCTGAACGGGGTATCCGGAGAAACAAAATCAATCAAATGATGAACAGCTCTTTGTCTTTCCTGACTGGTCGGCATTGCCACGGCAATATCCATGCCCTTATATATCTGCATGGAATCAGCCGAAACAATTTCTCCGTCAAATTTTTGTGCAAGCCTTACCGCAAGCTCCGTTTTTCCCGAAGCCGTGGGACCCACAACGGCAAGAGTAAATATTTTATCCATACACAAACAGCTTCTCCGAATGACATAATAACACTTATACTATCATAGTTTTAATATTTTAGCACATATTTTCAAAAAAATCTACATTTAATAATATATTAATACGGTAAAGTGAATATTTTTTTTATCAGCGACAACACTATTACAATAAAATACAGAAGGTGAATACATGAAAGTTTCCAAATCAGAATATAGCAAGATGGTTAAAAAAGCTTCCCCTGCTACAAGCTCTCTAAAAAACTGCTTATTTGCATTTTTAACAGGCGGCAGCATATGCTGCTTTGCCGAGGGAATTACAATTATTATTGAAAAAAACACATCACTTTCTTCGGGCGATGTAAAGCTTTTGGTTTTGATAATCATAATCGGTCTTACAGCACTGTTTACAGGGCTCGGAAAATTCGATAAGCTTGCAAACCTTGCCGGCGCAGGCACAATGGTACCTATAACAGGCTTTGCAAACTCCATTGTTTCACCGTCTATGGAATTCAGCCGTGAAGGAAGAATACCTGGAACCGGAGCGCAGATGTTCCGTCTTGCAGGACCTGTTATTGTGTACGGATGCTCTGCCGCGTCAGTTTACGGTCTTATTTTATATTTAACTCAATAAAAACTCCGGCGTTTCATTCGCCGGAGCTTAAATTACATATTCGTTCCCTGTATTCTTATTTCGACAATTATTGTTTCTTTAACAGGTATGTTTTCATATTCAATCAGTTGCCGCCGCAAGGCTTTACATGGTTCTTGTTTATACACATTGTATTCGGATTATATGCATTATATTCGGATTTTTTCCTTTTTAGGGTTTTTATTTTATATTATTTTATTTTTCCCTTTTAGTTTTTTCCTTTTTTGCATTCTTTTTCCGTGATTTAACCCTTTCTAACCTGCTGCGGCGGTCTGACCGCTTTCACTGTACATCGGAACCGCCTCCCTTTTCTTTACTCGATGCCTCTTACTCTTTCTTTTTTATTGTTACGGCATCTGTCTTTCTGTGTCTATATAATAGCACTTGTTTTCGTAAATGTCAATAGTATTTTTAAAGTTTTTTATTTTTTTTTATAAAATATGCTGTTGTCTTTAATTACAGCTCATCGCTTAACAGCGCATGGGCACACTTCATTCCGTCAACAGCCGCAGAAACAATTCCTCCGGCATAACCTGCGCCTTCTCCGCAGGGATAAAGTCCTCTGATATTGGTCTGATAATATTCGTCACGCAATATTCTGACAGGAGAAGAGCTTCGGGTTTCAGGTGCTGTCAGAACAGCCTCCTTCATGGTAAATCCGTTCAGCTTTTTATCCATCTGAACGAGAGCACCTGCCATTTCATCGGTTATTCGTTTCGGAAGTACATCTCTTATATCGGCAGGTCTCACACCGAGAGGAT
The DNA here is from genome assembly GCA_024404055.1 of Clostridia bacterium. Lineage (GTDB taxonomy): Bacteria > Bacillota > Clostridia > Oscillospirales > Acutalibacteraceae > UBA6857. The sequence goes on from JAKSQS010000061.1 coordinate 11,277, forward strand.
ATGTCGGTCTTACGCAGCCCATTGCAGTACTCTTCAATCCTGCAAGAAAATCGCCCACAAGCTGTGCAGGTGCGGAATAATCCTCACCGCCGTAGTGAAATCCTCTTTTTTCAATTTCAGTCTGAAGCGCAAAGCCTGACAAAGGATGACTGTCAGGAAAGCTTTCCGGTTCAATACCGACAAGTATGGCTGAATTTGAATTTTCTCCGTTTCTCGCGTGTATGCTCATACCGTTGGTCACAACACAGCCCTTTATCGCGGTTGCGGCAACCACTGTTCCTCCGGGACACATACAGAATGTATCCGCGCCGCGC
>JAKSQS010000062.1 GCA_024404055.1 Clostridia bacterium
TAACCTTAACAATTTTTGGATGCTGTTCAAGGAATTCAGCCACAGCCTGTCCGTCGCCGTTGTCTGCGGCATCGCAAAGGCGCACATAGTCTTCAAGCGGAAATTTGGAGTCTATCGGCAGATAGGCGAAGTTGTCCGCGTCACCGCCGGAGGGAATTTTAACTGCAAACTCCACAACATCCCTGCTGCCGGGTACTGTGTGCACATTCTTTTCATACATACCGGGTATGGTCTGCGAAAGTATGCCGTCAAGCTGAACCTCAGCCCATGTTCCCCTTGCCTTTACATTTGTAAGTATGCGGTTGAGCGAGGTTACATTTTCCGTAACGCCTGTTGAAAGGGTTTTCATTTCACCGAGAGATATGTAAACCTTTTCAAGCTGTTCACTCACGGAACGGAAGGACAGGTCAAGCCTTGTGCGCAGCGTTACACTCAGCTTTTCGTCAACCGTTTCGCGCATTTGCTCAAGCCTTTTTTCGTTGTCTGCCTGCATTCGTTCCATCATGCCCACAACATATTGAAGCTGGCTTTTGTTCTGCTCAAGGCTGCTTACGCGTATCCCGTCAAGGCTTTCGGATATTGCCGCGGTGAGATGCTGCGCCGCATCGCGGTTTCCGCTTTCAAAATCCGAAATTTTTCTGCCCATAGCGTCAAGCGAGCTTGCCAGCTCCTCACGCTGGCTGCGCTGCTCGGCTGCGGATTCTGCGCGGCTGCGGCTGAATTCGTCATGTATAAGAGATGAAACGCCGCCGTCCTTTCCGCTTTTAAGCAGCAGAATAATAAGCAGTATAACGCAGACAAAAACAAGCGCGATGAGTATACAGGCTAAAATATCGTTCATAACATTCCTCCGTTAACATTTTTCTGTTGCAATTATACCAAATATAATGTAAAATGCAATAGTGAAACATTTTAAATCGGGGATGAACTGACAGATGATGAAAAAAATACTCTGTGTTGTTATAACTGTTATATTGCTGATACTGTGCGGCTGTACAAAGGATACGGGAGAGGGAAAGGAAATTGTTTTTCCCATAGATGAGCCCCTTGCTTATCTTGACCCGCAGATAGTAAGCTCAAGCTCCGGCAGAATAGCCGTTAAAAACTGCTTTGAGGGCTTGGTTCGTACTGATGAAAACGGTACGGTGCAGCCTGCCGCCGCTTCTGACTGGAGCGTATCGGAAAAAGGGACTGTATATACCTTCAATCTGAGAAAAGATGCGGTGTGGTATATTCCGAAGGCTGTGAAGCTTTACGATAAGCAGGTGGGGGAGGAAACGGTAAAGGATTTGCCTGTGCTTTCCGTCACGGCGGACGATTTTGTTTTCGCGTTTACCCGCGCCGTATCGCCGGACACAGAGAGCGCGTATGCACAGTCGCTTTCCAAAATAAAAAACGCTCAGGCAATTATACTCGGAAAAATGAAGCCGGAAAAGCTCGGGGTGAAGGCGGTTGACGAATATACCCTTGAAATTACGCTTGCATCGGCAGATGATGATTTTCTCTATCTTCTGACTTCGCCGGTGTGTATGCCGTGCAACAGGGGATTTTTTGAAAAAACCGGGGGCAGATACGGAATCGGTTCCGAATATATGATATATAACGGACCGTTTTACATCAGCTCGTGGAGCTCATGGTCAGACGGGAGTGCCGTGCTAAAGCCAAATGAGAGCTATAACGGTTCATTTAAGGCCAAACCTTCTTCCGTATATCTTTCACAAAATTCCGAACAGGATACAAGACTTGAAAAGCTTGAAAACGGCATATATGACGCAGCACCGCTCACAAGTGACCAGACTGCGTCTGTCGGCACGGTGGCAGGGGTCAGAGTTTATTCCTTCAAGAACGGAATAAAAGGCTTTCTGTTTAATTGCGCCGATGAAAATCTGAAAAACAGTACGGTAAGAAAAGCGTTGCTTTATTCTCTTGACCTTTCCGTGCCGGGTGGAGAGCAGGTCGGAGGAATCGTTCCTGATGCCTGCATAGCCTCCGGCTCCGGCTACCGCGAGGCGGCAGGAAAGCTAGATTTTCCGCAGATTAACAAAAAAGCCGCCTCTAAATACTGGCAGAAAGCATTGGAAAAGCTTAAAAAGAGCAGTATAAGCATAACGGTGCTGTGCGGTACGGATGATGAAACTGCTGTCAGGCGCATTATGCAGGACTGGCAGGCACTTTTCGGCGTTTCGGCAGATATTAAGTGTGAGGCGGTGGAACCGCATGAGCTTTCCGAGCGTATACAAAGCGGTGATTATCAGCTTGCGCTTGCACAGTTAACCGCGCAGACTGAATACGCGTCCGATTTTCTTATGAGCTTCACCTCTTCGTCCGCGAACAACACCGTTCGTTTTTCAAACGCTGAATATGACGCGCTGATGCTCAGATGCGTGAAGGCAAAGGGAACAGTCAAAACCGTATCCGCGCTTAAAGAAGCGGAGCAATATCTGATTTCGCAAGCGGTGATTATCCCCGTGGATAACAGCGAGGTATATTACGGTACGGCAGGAAATGTCTCGGGAGCTGTTTTCAGTTTTACGGGAGAACTGATTGATTTTTCGCAAACTATTAAATATGATTAAATGTTTACAAGAATTATGACAAAAAAAGCCGTAATTTGATTTATTTGTCTATTTACATATTTCTCGATCAATGATAAAATATCTGTCGGTGCAAATTTGTAAAATTAATTTGTCTATATATTTTAAGGAGGAAACAAAACCTATGGCAAGAAAATTCAAGACCATGGACGGCAATAACGCTGCGGCTCATGTATCCTATGCGTTTACGGAAGTTGCCGGTATTTACCCCATCACCCCCTCGAGCCCGATGGCTGACTATGTTGACCAGTGGTCGGCAAACGGTCTCAAGAACATCTTCGGCACAACCGTAAAGGTTGCCGAAATGCAGTCCGAAGCAGGTGCTTCCGGTACGGTTCACGGCTCTCTTGCAGCCGGTGCTCTCACCACCACCTACACCGCTTCACAGGGACTTCTTCTTATGATTCCCAATATGTACAAAATCGCGGGCGAGCTGCTTCCCTGCGTTTTCCATGTATCAGCCCGTACGGTTGCGGCACAGGCACTGAACATTTTCGGTGACCATTCCGATGTATACGCCTGCCGTCAGACCGGTTTTGCAATGCTTGCGGAAACAAATCCGCAGGAGGTTATGGATCTCGGTCCCGTCGCGCACCTTGCGGCAATTGAAGGCAGAGTACCGTTCATCAACTTCTTTGACGGCTTCCGCACCTCTCACGAAATCCAGAAAATCGCAGTTTGGGATTATGAAGACCTTAAGGAAATGTGCGATATGGACGCTGTTGAGGCTTTCAGAAAGAGAGCTCTCAATCCCGAGCATCCCACCATGCGCGGTTCTCACGAAAACGGAGACATCTTCTTCCAGCACCGTGAGGCGGCAAACAAGTATTATGAAGCTCTTCCGGCAGTTGTTGAAAAGTACATGGGCAAGGTCAATGAAAAGCTCGGTACCGATTACAAGCTGTTCAACTATTACGGCGCACCCGATGCAGAGCGCGTTATCATAGCCATGGGCTCCATCTGCGATGTTGCCGAGGAAGTTATTGATTATATGAACGCCATGGGCGAAAAGGTCGGTCTTGTTAAAGTAAGACTTTACCGTCCCTTCTGCGCCGACAAGCTTCTTGAAGCTATTCCCGAAACGGCAAAGAAGATTGCTGTCCTTGACAGAACAAAGGAACCCGGCGCAATCGGCGAGCCTCTTTATCTTGATGTTATGACCGCCTGCGCGGCAGCCGGCAAGTCCTATAAGATAGTCGGCGGCAGATACGGTCTCGGCTCAAAGGACACACCGCCTTCAAGCGTATTTGCAGTATATGAAGAGCTCAAGAAGGACGCTCCGAAGCACAACTTCACCCTCGGCATCAACGATGATGTTACAGGTCTTTCACTTGAAGAAAAGCCCGCACCGAACACCGCTGCTCAGGGTACCATCGAGTGCAAGTTCTGGGGTCTCGGCGGCGACGGCACAGTTGGCGCAAACAAGGACTCCATTAAGATTATCGGCGACCATACCGACAAGTATGTTCAGGCATATTTCCAGTATGACTCAAAGAAGACGGGCGGTATCACAATTTCCCACCTGCGTTTCGGCGACAAGCCCATTAAGAGCCCCTATTATATCAACAAGGCAGACTTTGTTGCCTGTCACAACCCCTCATATGTTGTAAAGGGCTACAAGATGGTTAACGATGTTAAGCCCGGCGGCGTATTCCTCATCAACTGCCAGTGGAGCGCGGATGAGCTTGCAGAGCATCTTCCGGCAGAAGCGAAGAGATATATCGCAAAGAACAACATTCAGCTTTACACTGTTAATGCTATCGACCTTGCGGCAGGCATCGGCCTCGGCAAGAGAACAAATACGATTCTTCAGTCCGCATTCTTCTCACTTGCAAAGGTTCTTCCCGAAGAAGAAGCTATCGGTTACATGAAGGAAAAAGCCCAGAAGTTCATGAAGAAGGGCAAAGAAATCGTTGAAATGAACGAAAAGGCAATCGACGCAGGCGCAACAGCCTATGTGAAGATTGATGTTCCGGCAGAATGGGCAGACGCGGCAGACGAAGAAGCTGCACCCGCAAGTGAAGGCGCGGCAAAGCTTGTTAAGATGGTTGACTCCATTATGAAGCCCGTTGGTCTTATGAACGGCGATTCACTTCCCGTTTCCGCATTTATGGATCATGTTGACGGTACATTTGAGCAGGGCGCAGCCGCCTACGAAAAGAGAGGCGTTGCCGTTATGGTTCCCGAATGGAACAACGAGACCTGCGCAAAGTGCAACAAGTGCGCTTTCGTATGCCCCCATGCAACGATCCGTCCCTTCGCTATGAGCGAAGAAGAGGTTAAGGCGGCTCCCGAGGCTACAAAGCTTTCACCCAAGCCCTTCCTTAAGACAAATTATTCATATACTCTCGCTGTTTCCACACTTGACTGTATGGGCTGCGGCGTATGCGTAGGCGTATGCCCCACCAAGTCACTCAAGATGGTTCCTGCCGCAACACAGGCAGCACAGCAGGATGTATTTGATTACTGCGTAGCAAATGTAACTGAAAAGGCTGACACAACGGCTGCTCTCAATGTAATCACCAGCCAGTTCAAGAAGCCGCTGCTTGAGTTCTCCGGCTCATGCGCAGGCTGTGCTGAAACATCATATGCACGCCTTATCACCCAGCTTTTCGGCGACAGAATGTATATCTCCAACGCAACAGGATGCTCCTCAATCTGGGGCGGTCCCGCTGCAACATCACCCTATACCACCAACAGCAAGGGCTTTGGTCCCGCATGGGCAAATTCCCTGTTTGAGGATAACGCAGAGCACGGCTACGGTATGTATCTTGGTCAGAACGCTATCAGAGAACGCCTGATTGACGAGGTTAAGCAGATTGCAGCAAGTGAAAAGGCATCCGATGAAGTTAAGGCTGCCTGCGCTCAGTATCTTGACACCCTTAACGACGGCAAGAAGAACGGTGCTGCGGCTGAAAAGCTTGCGTCACTTCTTGAGGGCTGCGAATGTGCAGCCTGCAAGGATGTTTACGACCACAAGGATTATCTTGCAAAGAAATCCGTATGGATATTCGGCGGCGACGGCTGGGCATATGACATCGGCTTCGGCGGTCTTGACCATGTACTTGCCTCCGGTGAGGATGTAAATGTTATGGTATTCGATACCGAGGTTTACTCCAACACAGGCGGACAGGCTTCCAAGGCTTCACAGATTGGTCAGGTTGCGCAGTTTGCGGCAGCCGGTAAGGCTATCAGCAAGAAGTCACTTGCGGAAATCGCCATGAGCTACGGCTATGTTTATGTTGCGCAGATAGCTATGGGTGCTGACATGAACCAGACCCTCAAGGCAATCAGCGAGGCAGAGGCTTATAACGGACCTTCACTTATCATCGGTTACGCTCCGTGCGAAATGCACTCAATCAAGGGCGGCATGGTGAACTGCCAGGCTGAAATGAAGAAGGCTGTTGACTGCGGTTACTGGAATATGTTCCGCTTCAATCCCGCCCTCAAGGCAGAAGGCAAGAATCCCTTCACAATTGACAGCAAGGCTCCCACAACGGATTATAAGGAATTTATCCTGGGTGAAGCAAGATATTCATCCCTTACCCGTTCCTTCCCCGACAGAGCAGAAGAGCTCTTCGAGAAAGCGGCACAGAACTCCGTTAAGAGATATGAGCATCTTAAGAAGCTCGAAGCCCTTTACGCAGACTGAGTTTAATATTATAAGGGGTTGTGACGAAATGAAAAGGTTTCGTCGCAGCCCCGCTTTTATTTTTGTGTAAATTGAAACTAATACGACTGTTGTTTTGCAGGGGATTGCATTGGCGTTTACGACATCCCGCCGGACACGGTGAATTTTATATCGAATGTTGTTTGAAACAGGTAACGCCTGCGGCGCGTCGGACACCGCACTAAAGTTTCAGGTTGTACAAAATATTACGGAATGCACAAACAGTGATTTTTAAACTATACCGAAAAAGCGAGCCGTTTGCACTGATTTTTCAGTGCTTCGACTCGCTTTTTGGGGGATTGTTGCGTCACAGCCCCTTTTCTGACAAATTATCAGTATTTTTCCATTTCGTCCACGCCGAGGACGAATACCGTAGCTCCGCCGACGGTGACCTCCTGCTGTAACGCGCCCTCGTCAAAGCCTCTGCCGAAGGAGTTGGTTGTAGTGGCGGTGTGCTTTCTTGTGTGTGAATATTTCTGTATAATGTCCTTCACTCTCTGCACCTTTTCATCCTCCGTTCCGATAAGGAAGGTGGTGTTTCCGACCATGAGAAAGCCGCCGGTGGTGGAAAGCTTTGTTACTGTGAAATTTTCCTTTGTCAGCGCGGTCGCAACCACCGCGGAGTCCTCGTTGTTAACAATTGATATGACAAGCTTCATGTCTCTATCTCCTTTTTAAAGTTTCGGTTCAAGCATTTTACGGCTCTTTTTGTCAAGCAGGCGGTAATCGGGTATTTCATAGCGGTTATCGTTGGCATCGCGGATAAGCACGCGCCCGTCATACAGCGGCTTTATGGAGCTGATATGGTTTCTTATTTCAAATTTTATGATGCCGTGGTCTGTTTCAGCCGTCCAGAGCCAGATTTTGAATTTTGTGGTCATTTCTATAAAACGGGTTATGCGCGGAATCATATAATATTCCTCAAGTGCTTCTTCAAGCACTTTTTTTGATTCCGGCATAAGACCCTCCGTGTCACGGATAACGGCTATCTGTTCGCCGTCGCCGTCAAGCAGGGCAATATATTTGTTGCCGCCGCTTTTCGGGAAAAGCTTGTGGGGTTCAACCTCAATATATTTTTTATCGGAGCCGAAAATTTCCACATCCACGAAAATTCCGTCGTTTCTTGTTATGTTTATTTCAGACCCGTCAATGTAATTTATCACGGTAATACCCCCTTATTCAAAATTCTCTTCTTTTTTCTTCGCCTGAAGCTGTTCGCCCATGCTCTGTATCTGTATGAGCTTGTAATACTTGCCCTTCAGCTCCATAAGCTCCTGCGGTGTGCCGCATTCAATAATTTCGCCCTTGTCAACAACAACGATTTTGTTTGCGTTGCGCAGGGTGGAAAGACGGTGCGCTATCATCAGCGTTGTTCTGCCGCGGATAAGCCGCTCAATCGCTTCCTGAATAAGGTGCTCCGTTTCGGAGTCCACCGCTGCCGTTGCCGCGTCAAAAATGAGGATGGCGGGGTTTTTCATAACTGCCCTTGCAATTGAAATTCGCTGTCTTTCACCGCCGGAAACGCCTGTGCCTCTTTCACCGAGAAGCGTGTCATAGCCGTCGGGCAGCCTTGAAATAAAGCCGTGCGCGTTTGCAATGTCGGCAGCGCGCAGCACCTGCTCCACATGGGCGGAGGGTGAGCCGTAGGCAATATTGTTGAACACGGTGTCCTTGAACATCAGCGGTTCCTGCTGAACAAAGCCTATCTGACTTCTGTAATAGCTCATGTCAATGTCGCGCAGGTTTTTGCCGTCAATAAGAATTTCACCCTCATAGTCGTCATAGTAGCGCATGATAAGGTTGATAAGCGTGGATTTGCCGGAGCCCGTTGTACCGACGATGCCGACAACATCACCCGGCTCAATGGTCAGATTTATGTTGCTTAAAACCTTTTTGGAGCGGTCAAAGGAGAAATTGACATTTTTAAATTCGATTTTTCCGTCTATTCTTTCCGGCACATTTTCCTTTCCGAAATCGTGCTCGGGCTCTGCGTCAAGTATATCGAGTATTTTTTCAGCCGATGCAAGTGTGTTCTGATATACATCGCTCAGATTTGCGAAAAAGTTTACCGGGTTATAGAACATACTCGCATAGGAAATGAACGAAACGAGAAGACCTGTTGAAAAGCCCTCCTGCCCGGAAATGACGAACGAGCCGCCGGAAAACCAGATTATCAGCGTGCCGCAGGTGACAAGAAATGTCATAAGCTGCGGAAAAATACCGGAGATTTTCGCAACCGTTGTATCCTCGTCAAGCCATGCATCGCAGTATGCGTCAAATTTTTTTACCACATTGGTTTCGTTTGTAAACGCTTTAACAACCCTTATGCCGGGTATTGTGTCGGCAAGCAGGGTGGAAATGGCGGCACTTCTTCTCCATATTCTCATATATTTCGGAGAAAGCTTTTTGCCGAAGGCTCTGCCCATGAGCGCGACTATCGGAACGGGGACAAGCGAAAACAGCGTCAGCTTCCAGTTAAGACATATCATAATCACGAGAATGCCTATCATGGTGAAAAGCTGAACCACCGCCTCCTGCGACAGCTTCATAACGAAGTTCTGTATAACCCCGGCATCGGAGTTAACGCGGTTTATAACCGAGCCCGTGGAGGTTTTGTCATAAAAGCTCATGGGAAGATACTGTGCTTTTTCATATATATCCTTTTTCAGTCCGATTACGATTTTGTCACCTGTCAGCCTTAAAAGATATGCCCTGTATGCGGAAACGCTGTATTGCAGGATGTACACACCCAAAAGTATGCATATCATTTTTGCAAGCATATTCATCTGCCCGGAGGGGAGCACGCTGTCAACCATATATCCCGTAATATACGGCGGTATCAGCGACATACCCGTTGTGAATATCGAAAGCAGCATACAGGCGGCAAGACTGCCCTTGTACGGAACGGCATATTTTGCAAATTTTGAAAACATTTTGCCCTTGCCCTTGCAGTTAAGACATTCCGCATCGGGTGACGAAAGCTTTCTGCCGCATTTCGGGCAAAAGCAGCGCTGCTTTTCAAATGTGTTTTCAACGGGATAAAGCAGCTCTTCGCTGTACCCGTTTTCCTTCACCGCTTCGATGAAATCCTTCGCCGCGTCTGCCGCGTTTGCCGCCGCAAAGGTGAAGCGCATAAGCCGCACGCGCTCTCCGTCGTGTGTGTCGGCAAACATCACTGCGTTGCCGTACATCCTCTTGACGCGGATTTGCTTTATCTGCTCAAACAAAACGGTTATGTACAGACCCTCAAACCCCTTGTCAAAGGCGTAAACCCTGTCTTTTGTGACGCATATTGCACTTTCGGAATACTTTGAGTTCAGGTTCAGGTCACCCACCACGGTGAACAGTGGCTTTTCGTTTGTGAAAATACGGTTGTATACCTCGCTGTAGCATTGCGGAAAAGGTCCGTTTATCAGCTCCCTCATATTACCGCTTGCTTACACTTTTCACCGCTGCTTATAGTACATAATATTCATAAGTCAATAGTATTTCACAAATAAAATTACTTTCAGCTATTTGTTTGATATTGACAAATAAACAAAGAGCGAATTGTGCAAAATGACATAAACTATAATGGAAAAGAGCAGATTATTAAATAAACCGGGATGTAAAAAACATCCGCTTTTTACATCCCGGCGGAAAGCCGTATTAATATTTACAGAGACTCAACAAGCGCAATCAGACCTTCATAAAATGAGGGGAGGTGACTGCCGCTAACATGATAACCGTGACTTGCACCTTCAACTGTGGGCATCACATTCCATATACCCTTCTGTATTTCCGTACCGTCGGTATATTCAACATAGTCCTTGCCGAAGGGGTAACGCGCACTGACAACGGGAACAAGTCCGTCATTGGGTGCCCATTCTTTGCCCAGCCATTCGCCGCCGATAAATTTTCCGGCGCAGGCACAGACGAGACCGGCGGATACGCCGAGAATGTTTGCGCCGGATTCATTTGATACCTTTCTGCCGAGAAGACCGTCTTCGGTTATATCGCCCGAATACGAGAAATAATAAGTATTTTTCGCAACGGGATATTTTGCGTTGAGCTCCCTTGCACCCTTTATGGTCATGTCATAGGCGCAGTGGTCGTTGCTCTTATAAAGTGCCATAATTCCCGCCGGATTAAACGTGGCTGTTTCGCCGGTTGCCGGGTCTTTGGTAATTGAGAACTGGTCAAACATATAATCCGTGCCGAGCTTCATGTTTGCGATATTCATAATAAACGCGGCAAGGAAAACCGGCACGCGAATGTCATACAGCAGGTTTGCAATCGGAGAGCCGTTGTGCGGGGAAGCAAGTGTGTTCACCGAGTAAACAACACCGGGCTTTCCGCCCTTGAAAAATTCACTGCAATCGTCACAGGCGTCAATTTCTTCCTGACAGCCGTATTCCATTACAGACGCGAAAATGCTTATCGCGGGACCGCCGAAGGAATGGCTGATAAGGTTAATGGGTGTTTCGGCATCCCAGCCGCCCTCCATAACGGGTCTGCCGGTGTAATCTCTGCCGTATCTTGAGTGACCGTGCTCCTTTGAATGTGCCGCGCCGTAATCAACCACGGTGCCGGTGAGCTGTGCGTAAAGCTCGCAAGCCCTGTCCCACGCGCTTGACATGGGTCCCACAGTGGGGACGCATACCTCATAGCCCAGTGAGCGCAGATATGCCGGAATGTTGTTTTCAGCCTTGAAGCCCCAATAGGGATTTCCGTTGCTTGCCTCGGCATTTTCGCCCCAGCCCATCATGCCGTGAACAAAAACATAAGGATAGCTGTTTTCGGGCGAAAGGGCAATGCCGGACTGCGTTTGCACCTGTGTATCGGAAGCAAAAGCGGGCATTGCGGCGGCTAAAACAAGGCATATGCCCAAAATAATGCTAAATATGGATTTAAAGCTGCGTTTCATTTTTTTTACCCTCCGTAACAATGTTTACCTTATTATACCTTTACTGTAATTTTTTGTCAATAAATTAAATGTTTTTGTGTGTGTTATATTCTTCAAAACTGCATATTGACAGGACACGTAACTTGTGTTATATTTTTCTAAATTAAATTTGAGGTGTTACAATGAACGCATATCTTTTCGTAAAATTTGATATGTATAACCAGCAGCTTGCACATGATCCTATGTGCAGGTCTATACCTATATATTCA
>JAKSQS010000063.1 GCA_024404055.1 Clostridia bacterium
AGCCCTTCAATAACGATCAGCTTACCCTTCATATCAATAAGTCATAATGACTGCCAAAACCACAAGGGTTTCTTTTTCATCATCGTTTGAAATGGAATGGGTCTGTGAATCGAGACAAATACAACTGTCTCCCGTATTCAGTATTTCCGTTTTGCCGTTATCGTTATACACGGCTGTACCCTTTATCACATAAAAAATTTCTTCTTCATTCTCATGAACATGAGGTCCTATTGAGCAGCCGGGCTCAAGCGTAATTGTGGCTACAAGTCTTGCCTTGCCCTTATATTCGTCTTTATTCAATATATCGGTAACAACCGCCTGTCCGTTTCCGCCCCTCATGTTGGGCTTTACGGTTGATGTCATTTCCGCACTTCTTTTTATCATTTCGCAAACTTCTCCTTTTAACAGTATTCAATGTATTATAACAATAAAAAAAATTTTTTACAATAAGTAATTGACAAATTATTTGCCGTATTTTAGAATATATTATAATTATTTTCAACAAAATCGAAAAAAGGAGCCGTATTATGGATGTCATCAACGCAAAACCGGGCGTATACATTGTCGGCGTAACCGACAAAACGGAAGTTTTGTGCGCGGCAGGCGGACGCATTTCCACGCAGAGCGGAACGGCGCTTGAAATTCTTGAAAAATCACAGAACAAAGAAAAAAACGCCTCTCTGATACAGAAAGTAACAAAATCGGGACATAATTCAACTGTGGAGCACATTTTTTTCAACCTTGCCTTTGAAAATGTATCCGTTGTGGCGGAGCAGTTTATGATTGAATTTCGCCTTGCGAGCTTTACGGTTAAAAGCCGCCGCTATGTGGATTTCAGCGATTGCGGATATTTCATTCCCGAAGGGCTGAACTCCGTTAAGAAAGAAAAATACCGTAAGCATATGGATTCACTTTTCGCCCTCTATTCCTCTCTTTGTGAAAGCGGAATTGAAAAGGAGGACGCAAGATTCGTTCTTCCCTACTGCTTCAGAAGCAACTTTTTCTGCTCACTCAACGGCAGGGAGCTGCTGCTTGTCATAAAGCGTATGCTTTACGGCTCAATGAGCAAAATAAAGGAAATAAAAGACCTCGGCATTCAGCTTCTTGAACAGGGCAGAGCCATTGCGCCCGGTATATTCGCAGAATTTGAACAGCGTGTACCGGCTTTATATGACAAAGCGGCTGTAAGCCTGCGTTTGCCCGAAAAGAAGACTGAAAAATCGGCAAAGCCGGACTGTGAGCTGCTTTGCTGCACCCCTGACCCTGCAAAAGCAATAGCCCAAAGCTGGCTTATCGGTGAGGGGATATACGAAAATATTGAAGAAATTGCGGCTGACAAAGAAAACGCCGCCGCCATCATAAAGGCAGCCGTACACACGGCAAGACCGAGATGCCTTGAGGCTGCGACATTCACCTTCAGAATAAACAATGTGTCACTCGCGTGCATAACCCATTTTGCAAGGCACAGGGTTCAGAGCATAATTATACCTCCGCTTTACACTGCCGACAGGGCAAATCACATTATTCCGCCCGCAGTTGCAGAGGATGAAAAAATACTTGCCGGCTACTGTGCCGCGTTCACTTCAACAAAGCTTCTTTACGATGAGCTTAAAGCGGACGGAGTGAGCGAGGAGGATTTGGTTTACTGCCTGTTGAGCGGAAACACCCTTGATATAACTACAACCGTCAACGCCCGTGAGCTGCTGCTGTTCTTCCGCCTTCGTACCTGCAACAGAGCGCAGTGGGAAATACGGAATTTCGCAAACGGAATGTTAGCCCTCCTGCGTGAAAAATACCCGGAAATTTTCAATTTCTACGGTCCGTCCTGTTACAGCGAGGGCAAATGTCCCGAGGGCAGGCTTTCCTGCGGCAAAGCAGCCCAAATGGTTGAAAGGTTCGCGGAAAATAAATAAGCTTAAATAAGCATGGACAGGCGCTCGGCATCCAGCCGTACGCGGTGAATTTCATATCGGATGTTGTTTGAACAGGCAACGCAACGGGACGATGTGGGCATCGCAACGGGACGATGTGGGCATCGTCCCCTACGGAATACGGATACGGCGGTTTTTCAGAATATGCCGAAAAAGCGAATCGTTTGCACTGATTTTTCAGTGCTTCGACTCGCTTTTTTATTTAAGCCGTGTCAGCAAAGCACGGGCTGTATCTGCTTTCCCTCAAGCGCGCATTTCACCGCGTCGCAGGTTTTTTCAAAATCCGCCACAACGGACTGCGGCTTGTTCACGGGGTCATCCTGTTTCATCGGGATAAAATAATAATTTTTCAGGTTAAACAGCGTTCCTATGCTTTTTGCGCTGCCCGAAAGCGCGTCGTTTGTGGAAACGCCTATAAGCACCGGGCGTTGATTTCTCAAATGCGCCTTAACGGCAAGCGTTACCGATGTGTCGTATATTCCGCCTGCCAGCTTGCCGAGAGTGTTTCCCGTGCAGGCAGACACCACAAGCAAATCCAACAGCTTCTTCGGACCTATCGGCTCTGCCTGCTTCACCGTGCTTATAATTTCATGTCCGCAAATATTTTGTATTTTATCGGTAAAATACAGCGCGTCTCCGAACCTTGTTGATGTGGAAAAAGCGTTTTCACTCATAACGGGTATTATATCATAGCCTTCATTTTTCAGCTTTTCAATCTGCCTTACGGATTTTTCAAATGTGCAGAAGGAGCCTGTAAGCGCGTAACCGATTACCATTTCGTATGCTCCTCTCCGTAAAGTCTTATAACCGTGTCCGCAATAATTCTGCCTGCCGACACAGGCTTGTATCTGCCCGGAAGTCCGGGACACAATATCAGTTTTTTGCCGTAATCCTCTGCGGCGGCTCTGTCAATTCCGTACGGTGCGCTTGCCGCCTCAAGCATAAGCGCGTCGTGTCTGACACTTCTGACAAGGGACTTGTCTATCACCTGCGCGGGCACTGTATTGATAATTATGTCATAAATAAAAATCCGGCTTTTAAGCTGTGAATAAAATATTGCCTCAAAGCCGTCGCAAACAGCCTGAGCCCTGCTTTTTTCATTTCTGACAGCAACTGTGACCTTTGCCGAGCACGCCGAAAACAGCCTTGCCGCAGCCTTTGCCACCCTGCCGTACCCGGTAATAAGCACCCTGCGCGAAAGCGAACGCTGCGTGTTGTCAAGCACGGTTTTCAGCAGTCCCTCGGCTGTCAGCGCGGCATTATACACCGTCAGCGCCTCATCCTTAAAATAATCGGTAAATGTAAGTCCGTGTGACGCAAACCGTTCACCTGCGGCAGCGCTCACCATGCCGGCAAAAATTTTCTGCTCCGGCTTCAGCAGCTTCAGAACACTGTCTATCGGCGCGGTTCCTTTTTCGCCGGTATCATAAATGTTAATTCCGTCCTTCGTAAGCGGAAGCGGAAAAATAACGCATTTCGCCCCGTTTATTTTTTGTTCTATATCCGTATCGGCAGCACAGCAGCATACACACGCGACACCGCATGAATTGAGATATTCCGCCATCGCCTTCTGTCTGCCGTCACCGCCGATTATAACTGTTTTCCCGATTTTCATATTTATCGGAGAAGTCATATATGTGCACCTCCCGCTAATATTATATGGCAGCACATATTAAAGGTGAAAGCCCCCGTTTTTAAAAGCAAAACGATAGTAAATTCTGAACATGACAAGCAGCAGCATATTGTTCGCTATCATGCAGCCCCACGCGCTGACAAGTCCCATGCCGAGTATATTTATACAGATAAAAGTGCCGAGAATACGCACGCCCCACATACATATCACATTGAAAACAAACGGGTACAGCGTTTTCCCCGCTCCCTGCAGCATTCCCTCCGTTACAATGGAAACACCGTAAAAAGGCTCGGAAAGAGCCACCATTTTAAGCACGGTCGCGCCCAGAAGGATTACCTCGGCATCCTTTGAAAACAGGGTCATCATCTGCGCGGAAAGCGAAAACAGCAAGCCGCCGGATATAATCATCAGCACAATTTCACAAAGTACTGTCATGCGCGACATTTCCTGCAGCCGCTTTGCATCCCCTGCGCCCACCGCGTTTCCCGTAAGGGTCGCCGCAGCGGTCTGCATACCGTAGCCCGGAATGTAAAACGCCGATTCAACCGTGTTCGCAACGGTGTGGGCAGCGGTTGAAATACTGCCGAGCGAATTTATCATGGAAGCGAAAAAGACATAGCCTAAAGATGTGCAGAACCTTTGCAGCATATTCGGCAGTGCCACACGCAGGCACGGCGCAAGCACCTCACGGTCGGGCTTAATGCTCTGCCCCCTCGGGGACAGGAGAGGATGCCGCAGCAATGCCGCCGTTATCAGTATTCCGCCCGTAACAAACGCCGCCGCGCTTGCCGCTGCCGCGCCTTCAACACCCATATCCGCACCGTAAACCTTAATGCTTAACGAAAACAGACTTACCTGCCTTGTCGGATATATCAGAAGAAAATTCAGCACAACATTCACCGCGTTTACGATAAGCCCCACACGCATCGGCGTTTTGGTATCGCCCGCAGAGCGCAGAACAGTGCCGAAAATAATGTTGGCGGTTCTGAACAGCATCGGAGAATACAGGATGAAAAAATATCTTGACGCGGTATCGGCTATTTCGCCGTCCACCTGCATAAGACGGGGTATGAACGGGCTCATCACCAGTGTCAGCACCGTAAAAAAGCTGCCGGAAATCAGACATACAAGCACTGACTGAGAAACCGCCTTTCTTGCCCTTTCCTTTTCTCCCGCGCCGAATGCCTGTGAAATATATGAAAGAAAGCCTACTCCGAGCGCGGAAAGGCTGCTGCCGACAAGCCAGTTGACTGTGGTGGTTGAACCGACGGCGGCAGTGGCGGCTGTACCGAGAGTACCCACCATAATGGTGTCGGCATACTGCACCGCCGTCTGCATAAGCTGCTCAAGCATAGTAGGCCACGCGAGAGAAAAAATAACGGGCAGCATGGCAAAATTAAAATAATTTTTCTTTCGGGAAAAAGACATTTTATTTATCTGAAAACCTCCATTTGAGCGGTCAACAGCTCTTTTCTCAAAATCGAAGCGGTGAAAGCAATATCGGGCAAGGCTTTTTTAACCGCATCTGCCACAAGAGACGGATTGATGTTCACCGTGCTTCCGGCAGGCAGAACTACCTCAAGCAAAACGGCATTTTCCGCGGTATTCACCTTATATTGCTTAATATTCGCGCTTACATCGACCTCTTTCATCACCTTGTGTCTGCCCTGCTTTGAAAGCTTTTCGGATTTGAGCGAGCCGCCCTCAAGCAAGGACACCAGAAGTGCCGAAAACTCCCCGGGCTGAAATTCTCCGGTAAAGGTGACGACAAACCTGCCGAACGCAATTGCCTTCGGGTCAAAAACAGGTTCTCTGACACGGATAATATCTATCCCGGCAGGCATAACCGCTTTAAGCGCGGAAAAGACCTGTTCGTTTGTCATATCCCCCTCAATGCGTATATCCATGCTTTCACATTCACTTTCCATGCCCAAAGAAAGCGGCAGAGCAAAGCTCATATACGGGTGCGGATTAAAGCCCTCCGTGTACCACATCGGCAGCCTTGCCCGTCTCACCGCACGGCTCATGCAGCGCATAAGGTCAAGATGTGAAATATATTTGCTTTCCCCGATTTTCGTAAAGTCAATTCTTACACAGCGCATCGCATTTTCCTCCGTTAAGCCTTGCCGCGCCGCAGCCGGCACATTTCTGACGGCAGTTTTCCGTTGTTTCGCTTCTTTTTGCCTTTTCGCTTTCGCTGATAAGGAAAGCCTTGCTCACGCCGTAATCCAGATGATCCCACGGGAGAACCTCATCATATTCGCGTTTTCTTGAAGCGTAAAATTCCATGGATGTGCCGCAGGCTGAAAATGCCTCCTGCCACACCTCAAATTTAAGCTGTTCGTCCCAGCCGTCAAATTTACAGCCGTGCCGCCACGCATATTCGATAACATCGGCGCACCGCCTGTCCCCTCTTGCGAGAGCACCCTCAAGCACGCTGATATTCACCTTATGGAAGCTTGCATTGATTTTCTTTGTCTTAATTGACGACAGAAGAAGCTGCTGCTTTTCGAGAATTTCCTCACGGGTGTTCTGCGCCTCCCACTGGAACGGCGTGAAGGGCTTCGGAACAAATGAGGACACGCTCAATGAAACGGTCACTCCTCTGCCCTTCGGCTTGTCCGGATTTCTGTAAAATTCATCTACAACTGCCTGTGAAAGTGCCGCTATCCCCTCAACATCCTGCGGTGTTTCCGTGGGCAGACCTATCATAAAATAAAGCTTTACCGCACTCCAGCCGCCGCGAAACGCCTTTGCCGCGGTTGAAAGCACCTCTTGCTGCGTTATGTTTTTGTTAATCGCGTCGCGCAGTCTCTGTGTACCTGCCTCGGGTGCGAAGGTAAGACCGCTGCGGCGCACCGATGTCAGCTTTTTCATCAGCTCGTCCGGGAAATTATCAATTCTCAGCGACGGCAGCGCAAGGTTTATCTGCTCACGCGGCGTCCATTCAAGCAGTTTTTCAAGAAGCTCCGGCAGTCTTGTGTAATCGCTTGTGCTTAACGATGACAGCGATATTTCGTCATACCCCGTGTTGTCCGCAAGCACCCTGCACTGCTCATTTATTGTGTCGGGGGATTTTTCGCGTATGGGTCTGTAAATAAAGCCTGCCTGACAGAAGCGGCAGCCCCTTATGCACCCTCTGAATATTTCATGCACCACCCTGTCATGGATAACCTCAATAAACGGAACCACAAGCTTTTCGGGGTAATAAACCTTATCAAGGTCGCTTATAATGCGCTTTTTCACCTTTTCGGGTGCGCCGCCCACGGGCGTAACGCTTTTGAGCGTGCCGTCCGCGTTATATTCCGTTTCATAAAGCGACGGCACATAAACGCCGTCTATATGACTTGCAAGAGAGAGAAATTCCTCCTTGCTTTTGTTTTCCGCCTTACATTTTTTCAGCAGGTCAAGCACATCGTTCGTGACCTCCTCACCCTCTCCGGGCATGAAAAGGTCGAAAAACGGCGCAAGCGGCTCCGGATTGCAAGCGCACGGACCGCCGCCGACAATAAGCGGCGTGAGAGAATGTCTGTCAACAGAACGCACGGGAATCCCGGCAAGCTCAAGCATATTCAGCACATTCGTAAAGCTCAGCTCATATTGCAGGGTGAAGCCTATCATGTCAAAATCCGTCAGCGGGTCTCCGCTTTCAAGCGCGAACAGCGGAATATTTCTTTCACGCATCAGCGTTTCCATATCCTCCCACGGAGCAAAAACGCGCTCGCACCACGCGTCATCCCTTTCATGGACGAGAGAATACAGTATTTTCATTCCGAGGTGCGACATACCGACCTCATAGCTGTCCGGGAAGCAGAAGGCGTAACGCAGACTGATTTTATTTTTGTCCTTGACATATGTATTCAGCTCTCCGCCCGTATACCTGCCCGGCTTCTGCACAAGAGGCAGTATTTCCTCAATTTCTTTTCTTATCATCCTTGCTTATCCTTTCGCTGTGTTTTCACGGAAAAAACGGTCTGCAATATCAGATAACCCGTTACTGCGGCAAAGCTCACGGAAAGCACGCCGCATAAATATAAGTATATACCAAAACAGGTCAAAAACGCAACAGTTAAATAAGATGTTATTGCAATTATCCTGTCCGCTTTTTCCCTTTCACCCGTTCTGCACAGAAAAAGATACAGTGCCTTGCCGCCGTCAAGAGCCTCCACAGGCAGAAGATTGAACGCGGCGATAACCGCGTTTACCGAAAAAATGTATTTCACCGTCATACAGCCGGTAAAAAAGAATGCGGCGGATGCAAAAGCGAGAAAAACATTCACCGCCGCTCCGCTCAATAAAAAAAGTGCGTCACGGAGGTAATCAAGGCGGCTTTCGCCCCTGCACTCCATACGCATACCGAAAAAACCCAGAGAAATATATTCGGGCTTCACACCGAAAAAAAGCAGACAGGCAATGTGTCCCGTTTCATGCGCCACGGAGGACGCAAAGGAAATCAACGCTATCTCCGTTTCGCAAAAAAGCAGCATCAGCGTCACCACTGCCGCAAAGCCAAAGCCCAGCTTTATTTTAATGCCCCTTATTTCAAACAGCATATTTGTCAAGAACCTTTTCCGGGTTGATTTTCACACCGTTTACCCGTATTTCAAAATGCAGATGAGGACCTGTGGAGCGTCCCGTGTCTCCCACCGTTGCAATAACCTCTCCGCCCCTTATCACATTGCCCGGCTCAACAAAAATATCACCGCAGTGATAATAATGCGTCTCAAGACCGCCCGGGTGGCTCATAACAATAAAATTACCGCTTATTTCACTTTCGCCCGTTCTTTCTATTCTGCCGTAATATGCAGCTTTCACCTGCGAGCCGAAAGAGGCGGCAATATCAATGCCGGAATGAAGTGAATATTCCCCTGTCACGGGGTTTGTTCTGTAACCGAAGCGCGAGCTTATATCACCCTCCGCCGGGGTATACGCCTTGAGTGTCATGGCATATGCCGCATTGTCCGCCTCGGACACCTGTTCTGCGGTGCTTTTCTCTTCTTTTGTTTTCTTTTTGCCGGATTTGTATGACAGCTTCACGGCTTTCAGCGTAAGGTCAGCCTCCGGCTCCTCATATACCGGCTGTTTTCCGTCAAGAAAGCCTTCACGCACCTGCGTACGCCGTTCCAACGATACGGTCTGCCGCAGCTTTTCCCGTATACCGTCGGAAAGCACCTGCCCGTCCGCGCCTGTTGTCAACAGCTTGAAAAGCAGGCACAGCACAATACAAAGCACCGTCTGCAAAAGTGTTATTCCCCTTTTCTTTTTGCCGTCTTCGCCGTTTTCTTTTTTCTCTTTCTCATATTTTTCTTCCATAACGCACCCCTGTAAATGTGTTTTTACATTCATATGCGGCAAAAATAAAAAACAGAACAAAAAAAGCTCCCGAAAGAGAGCTTTGCGCGTCAGTCCGGCACACCGATGTATTCAATTATATCCGAAACCTGACAGTTGAGAACATGACAAAATCTTGCCAATATATCAACATCTATTCTTTCCACTGTACCGTCATACCATTTATTGATTACTTCAAAACGGGTATCTGCAAGCTTTGACATTCTGTATCGGGTAATGTTGCATTCGTCCATTTTCTGTTTCAGCTTTATTTTAATCATTCCGTATTCCTGCTTTGATAATATGCCTTGAATATTTTCCATTTTTATCACCGATAATATTTTAAAGTGTAAATTACATATTGACAATTGCTATATTTAGTGTTACTATTTATATAGCAATAATTACTCTTTTATTGCTTGTCTGTATATTTCCCTGAAATTATTCAGCCCCGAAGTCCGTGAAGTAACGGAGTCCGGGGCTGGATAATATTTATTGAGCGATAAAATAAGCACCGATTTTCATTCTGACATATTGCTTTTTTCACATACTGATGTTATAATTGCAAAACAGGTTATTTTTTAAAAGAAAGGATTGCATCTGATGAGTGAAGAAAACGAGCGCAGCGAGCAGCACGGCGTCAAAGCGCTATCGTCCAAAACCCGTTATGTAGGTCCCGGCGCTTCCCTGCTTTATGTTTTTTACGATGTTTCAAAAACCTTCAACATCGAAAATTATGTTGAGCGTTTCATTTACGACGTGCTGAAGCTTGACCTTACATATGTATCAATCATCAACGGTATCAACACAATATGGGATGTTGTTGATGACATTTTCATCGGCGGTCTGGTTGACAGAACAAGAACCCGTTTCGGCAAATTCAAGCCGTTTCTTGTGTTCTTCTCCGGCCCCGGCACACTGCTGTTCATACTTTCATGGATTCTGCCCCTGTTTTTCCAGGGTACGGATTCACGAAATATGTATAAGTTCATCGCATGGCTTATCATCTCCATGCTTAAAGAGGCACTGACCACGGTGCGCGATGTTACTGACCAGGGTATGCTTGCCGCAATGACGCCAAGCCCTGTTGAACGCACAAGGCTCATTGCCCTTGCAGAGCTGCTTTCGGGCTTTTTGGGTGACAATCTGCCGAAAATACTGATGGGTGTGCTCATAGACCTTGTAAACGGTCAGGTTCTTAAAACCTCTATGCAGAGCGTGTATATCATCATGGGCGTGTTCACCGTTACCGCGGGCGGCATTATGGCGTTCTGCTTCTCCGTAAAAGCCAAGGAACGCGTTATGCAGTCTGTTGAAAAGCCCAGCATTATGGAGGGCGTGAAGGCGATTATGCACAACCGTCCCCTGCTTCTCATCGCTCTTTCGGAGTTTTTAAGTGCTTTTTCAATCGACGCAGGTCTCAAAAACTACTATATGGATGTTCTCGGCAACGCTTCAATCGAAACCATCGTCGGCATTCCCGGTGCTGTTGTGTCCCCGTCAAGCTATGCTTATCTCAACTGGGCAAGAAAGCGTTTTTCAACAAAGACCCTTTGGGTCGTCGGCAGTATGTGGGGCGGACTTCTCATGGTTCCCGTGTTCGGCATCGGTTCACTGAGAGGCATAGGCAAAAACGGAATATACAACAAAAAAGCCGTTATGATTCCCGCGTTTATGCTGCGTGAAACGCTGTGGATGGTGGTATGGAGCATACGCACCGTTATTCCCAGAGAAACACTCAACGAGGCAATGGACTACTGCGAATGGAAAAACGGCTACCGCACAGAGGGTATGACAATCGTTGCAAAAAGTCTTGCGTCCAAGCTTGCCAAGACCGTTGCAAACATCGTAAAGCCCCTGCTGCTTAAGAAATTCGGTTATGATATAGACGCGGGCTTCGGTCAGCACGTTACAACCGAAAAATCCAAATACGCCCTGTTTGCCATGTCAACCATTCTTCCCTTTGCGACAAGTCTGCTTTCGGTTATACCGAAGCTGATGTACAATGTTGACAGAAATACAATGGAAACCATGTACCGTGAGCTTGCCGAAAGAAGAAGTGCCACCACAAAGGAAATGGATATGGCGCAGAAGGCAGACGAAAACTGAAAAAAAGAAGTACGGGAGTTGGT
>JAKSQS010000064.1 GCA_024404055.1 Clostridia bacterium
CGGAGCATTTAGCGTAGCCCTGTTTTACATCTTCAATATCTTTATAAGAAGAAAGCAACGCAAAATCGGCAGATGATTTTTTACAGTAAAGCTTGTTTTTAACCGTGAAACAGTTTAACAAAATATCGGAAGGGTATTCACCATCGGCGTATTTATCGGTAAAAGAAACATCAAATCCGTCTTTTTTCAGTTGAAAATACAGCTTGTCCTGCTTTTTTTCAAGTATAATTTTTCCGTTTCCCAAGCAGTATGCAGCCATATCGGCATGATTGCCCGCGCACGGATGTACAAATTCGTTTTTTTGTGAGTAGTAAAGCCTTATTCCGCTTTTCTCAAGCAAATCAGCTTCTTTGCCGTGTTCCTCCCCTATTATTGCGGATGCAACGGCAGACTGCGGAAGATTCGGCATTTCAATAAATTTATCCTTCAACCTGTTCATATGCCGCCCTGACTGTGTGAACGCCGACAACCTGTATTTTTCTGTCGGGATTTTTAGATAGCTTTTTAAAATTGGTATACGGAATTACGCATTTTGTAAATCCAAGCCGTTCAGCTTCATTTATGCGCTGTTCACAGTATGATATTCCTCTGACCTCTCCGCCGAGACCGATTTCACCGAAGGCAATAACATCGTTTGATATGGTTTTATCCTTGAGGCTTGATATAAGCGCCATGGCAATCGTCAGGTCAACAGCAGGCTCATCAAGCCGCAGACCACCCACAATGTTTATATAGCTGTCCATATTTGTGAAAAAATAGCCGCATCTTTTTTCAAGTACAGCGATAATCATGGCAATCCGGTTATAATCAAATCCCGTTGCCATTCTGCGCGGCGTGCCGAACCCGGACGGCGTTACAAGTGCCTGAACCTCGGCAAGAAGAGGTCTTGACCCTTCCATAACGCAGGCTACGCATGAGCCCGGAGCATCGGGACGGCCTGAAATAAGCATTTCGGACGGGTTTTCAACCTCACGCAGTCCCCTGTCAAGCATTTCAAAAACACCGATTTCGTTTGTTGATCCGAAACGGTTTTTTACGGCACGGAGTATTCTGAATGAAAGGTTTCTTTCTCCTTCAAAATAAAGCACGGCATCAACAATATGCTCAAGCACCTTCGGTCCTGCAATGTTTCCGTCCTTGTTAACATGACCGACAAGAATGATGGGTATGCTCAAGCCTTTTGAACAGCGCATAAACAGATTTGTACATTCCCTGACCTGTGTTACGCTGCCGCACGAGGAGCTGAGCTCGGGTATATTCATGGTTTGTATCGAATCTATAAAAACAACATCTGGCTTATTGATTGATATATATTCGCATATAGCTTGAGCGTCCGTTTCGCAAAGGATAAACAGGTTGTCCGAAAACACCTTAAGCCTGTCCGCACGCAGCTTCAACTGATGATAAGATTCCTCACCTGAAACATATAATATGCTTAAGCCCGAACCTAAATATTCGCATATCTGCATAAGAAGCGTTGACTTGCCTATACCGGGGTCACCGCTTAAAAGCACAAGCGAACCGCGCACTATGCCGCCGCCGAGTACGCGGTCAAGCTCCTTCATGCCTGTTTTATATCTCGGTTCATCTTCAACGCTGATGTCCGCAAGCGGTTTTGCAGTAAAGGTCCTTGCATTGGACGAAAAGGATTTTGACGAGCCGGGAGCCGTTGTTTTCAGCTCCTCCTTCATCGTATTCCACTCATCGCATTCGGGGCATTTCCCGTACCATTTACTGCTTTCATATCCGCACTGTGAACATACATATATGCTTTTTGATTTGACAGCCATAGCTTTTTCCTTTCAGTGATAATTTACTTCATATAATCCTTAAGCCCTTCATAAATCGCCTGTGCGATTTTCATACGGTAATTGTTGTCATTTAAAAGTGCTGCTTCGTTTTCATTGCTTAAAAATCCGCATTCAACCATTACGGCGGGTATTTGCGCATTGTTCAGAAGATATATTTCCGTTCCGATTTTCTTTATCTGTCTGGTGTTTTCCGGCTGAACGCGGCTTATAATACTTTGCTGAATGCACGAAGCAAGCTTTTCGCTTTTTTCATTATTGCCGGAATAGAAAACCTGCGCGCCGCTGTATTTGCTTTCATCAAAATAATTTTGATGTATGCTGATAAATACCGACTGCGGATTTTCATTAATATATTTCATTCTTGAATTTATATCGTACCTTTTCTTTTCATAAACGGATTTTGAATTTCCGTAATCAATATTATCGTCTTTTCTTGTAAGAACGGTTCTTATTCCGTCAGCCTCCATAATTTCATTCAGCTTTAAGGAAATATCAAGATTAATGTCCTTTTCAAGCGTTCCGTCTGCGGCTTTAGTACCTCCGTCCATCCCTCCGTGTCCCGGGTCGATAATCACCTGCACTGTGCCGGCAGAGGTATATGTACTGCTGACCGTTCGCCCGGAAAATGAAAGATAAACTGTAAGTGCCATACAAATGCACAGCGCAAGCGATGTTGCAACGGCTGACGATGACCTTGCGTTGATTACAACATACTTATGTTCGTTCACGGTAATCACTCCATATATTTTACATTATAAAAACGCCGCCGTCAATATTCGGGCGGCATTTTAATCGTCACAATATAATACAGATAAGTCCGCTGCACCCTTCGTTAATCACGCGTTCAAGTGTTTCCTGGAGCTTCTGCCTTGCATCCGAAGGCATTTTATACAGCTTGTTGTGCAAGCCTTCGTTTACAAGGCTGTGCAGCGTTTTGCCGAACATATTTGATTCCCATATTTTTGACGGTTCTTCATCGAACTCCTTTAGCAGATACATAACAAGCTCCTCAGACTGGTCCTCCGTGCCTACAATCGGCGCAACCTCCGTTGTTATGTCTGCTTTCATCATATGTATTGACGGTGCAGACGCCTTCAGCCTCACTCCGTATCTTCCGCCCTGCTTCATTATTTCGGGTTCCTCAAGTGAAAGCTCGTCAATTGTCGGCATAACAATTCCGTAGCCCGTTTTTTCAACCTCATCAAGAGCAACGCGGAATCTTTCAAACTCTTTTTTTGCCTGTGAAAGCTCCATAAGGCTGCTCATGAGCTCCTGTTCGTCTTTTATGCTCAAGCCGGTCTGTTCACTTATCACCTTATAAAAAATACCGTTTTCAAATGTCAGGTCAATTTCGATTTTTCCGCAGGCAAGGTCTATGCTTTTAAGTGTAGATTCAACAACGGCTTCGTTTTCACGCAATGTGTTTACAAGCTTGTCAATCTGTTTTATTCTTGTTATGTCATTTACAGCAGCTCTGACGGACGAAAAAATATTTTTTCTCAGCCAGTGACCATCGGGAAGCTTGGAAAGCCAGCCCGGGATATTGAATTTAATTTCATGAATCGGAAATTCGTAAAGAAGTGATGAAAGAACCGATGTTATCTGTTCCACAGTAAGCTCAAGACAGTTTACCGGAACAACCGTAACGCCGTATTTTTCGCACAGTGAGCAGGCGGTTTTACGCGCTTCGTCGCTTGAGGGCTGTTTGCAGTTAAGAAGAACAACAAACGGCTTGTTAAGCTGTTTAAGCTCATTTATAACTCTTTCCTCCGCTTCTTCATATTCCTCGCGCGGAATGTCGCTTATTGAACCGTCCGTAGTAACAACAAGACCGATGGTCGAGTGCTCGTTTATAACCTTCTGCGTGCCGATTTCCGCCGCCATATCAAACGGAATTTCCTTTTCAAACCACGGTGTTTTCACCATGCGCGGCTGGTCGTTTTCAATATATCCCAGAGAGCTCGGAACAATATATCCAACGCAGTCAATCATTCTCACACTTAAAAGCGTGTTTCCTTCAAGTGTTAGCTCCACCGCATCCTCAGGGATAAATTTGGGCTCAGTAGTCATTATTGTTCTTCCCGCGGATGACTGCGGAAGCTCATCGGTTGCGCGTTCTCTTTTGTATTCCTCCGTTATGTTCGGTATAACAAGAGTGTCCATAAATCTTTTTATGAATGTTGATTTTCCTGTTCTGACGGGTCCGACAACACCTATGTATATATCTCCGCCCGTCCGTGTTGCAATATCTTTATAGATACCTGCATTAGTCATAATATGCATCCTCCGTATTTTGGTAACAGCTTTTTGTAAATATCTATGAAATACAGTGCGCAAATATGCAAAAAACCGCATTCCTTTCGGAATACGGTAAATATTTCGGTTGTTTATTTCAGTCTTTCGGATATTTCACAAGCGGTAGGTGTTACGGCAAGTCCGTCCATGCCTGTTTCCCTCAGACATTCCGGAAGAAGCCTTCCGATTCTGCGCATGGAATCTATAACCTCGTCCGCCGGTATAACACTGCGTATTCCGGCAAGAGAAAGCTGGGCATATGATACGGCATTAACCGCGCCGCTGACATTTCTTTTAACACACGGTACTTCAACAAGTCCTGCCACGGGGTCACAGGTAAGCCCGAGCATATTTTTCATAGTTAATGCCGCCGCGCTTGCAATACATTCGTTGTCACCGCCCTCAAGAAATGCAAGAGCCGCGGCTGCCATAGCTGCGGCTGAACCGATTTCAGCCTGACAACCGCCCTGTGCGCCGGAAAGACTTGCATTTTTTGCAATTATTTCGCCTATGCATCCGGCAACAAAAAGTGCCTTTACCATGTTATCTTCGTCTGCCGATTTAAATTTCTCATAGGAAATAAGAACCGCCGGAAGTACTCCACAGGAGCCAGCTGTTGGAGCTGCAACAATTCTTTTCATGCAGGCGTTTGATTCCGCCGTTTTTATCGCAGCCGCAATTACCATGTCAAGATATTCACCCACAAGGCTTTTATTTTCCGCGGCAAATTTTTCGTATGCTGCTCCGGCTGTACCTGTCATGCCGCTTCTTGAGCGTAAATCCGGGTCGTAATTCTCCAGTGTATATTTCATTGCACTGTACATTTTACGCATTTCTTCAAATATTTCATCCGTTGTTTTTGCCTGCTCTGCCGCTTCCTCCTCGGCAGTCACAAGCCATAACGGCTTGCCGCTTTTTTCACATACGGAAATGATTTCCGACAGCGTTTTATACATTTGAATATTCCTCCGGGTTCAGATATTTTACTTTTTCAATGCCGGGATGCCCCTCAAACCATGTACAAATACCAACGGGAACCTCCTGGTCACATTCAATCACCATAACAGCGTTTCCGCCCCTATTTGAACGCTGTAAATGCATTGATACAATGTTTATACCTCTTCCTGCAAGCATGGCTGTTACCTCAGCCACTCTGCCGGGCTGGTCAAGGTTGTATACAATCAGCGTCGGATATTCGCCGCTGAAGCCTGCCTGCTGACCGTCAAGGTGTGATATGTTAATTCTTCCTCCGCCGATGGACTCGCCTATTACTTCTATATGTGTTCCGTATATGCCGTCAAGAATTATCTGTGCAGAATTAGGGTGTCCTTCCCTGAGCATTGCTTCCCCGAACTTGAAATCTATGCCCTGTTCGGCTGCAAGAGCAAAGCTTGACGGAATACGCTCATCATCAGGTCTGAAACCGAGAAGTCCCGCCATAAGTGCTCTGTCCGTGCCGTGTCCTCTGCCTGTTGCAAAAAATGAACCGTAAAGGTTTATCTGTGCTTTTTTTATTTTTTCTCCGAGCAGCTTGCCGGCAATATATCCTATTCGTACCGCTCCGGCAGTGTGCGAGCTCGACGGACCGACCATTACGGGTCCGACTACATCAAATAAAGTCATATTCACCAAAGCCTTTTCCTTTCATTGATAAGCTGATTATATCATTTCACAATGTACTTTTCAACATTTGAATATAAAAGATTTGACGGGACACAATATATAATAAACAAAATATTGAAGGATATGCAATGAACGATTTCAGAAAAAGCTTAGATGACAATGCGGATATGATGCGTACCCTGCTTCGTGTAAGCGAGAGCTACGACATGATAGTCAAACAAATTAAAATTTCAGACCGTAAGGCAATGATGTTCTGTGTTGACGGATTTACAAAGGATGAAATGCTTGAAAAAATGCTTGAACACCTTGAAAAAATACCTGCGTCGGATTTCGGCTCAATAACCAGCGGATATGAGCTTGCAGACAATTATGTGCCGTATATAGAAACATCCGTTGAAACGGATGCGGATAAAGTGGTTAAGCTTGTACTGTCAGGCGCAATATGCCTGCTTGTAGAGGATATAGGCGAGGCAATTATTATTGACTCACGAACTTATCCGGCACGACCCGTACAGGAGCCCGAGGCAGATAAGGTTCTGCGCGGCTCCCATGAGGGCTTTGTTGAAACGCTTGTGTTCAATACCGCGCTTATCAGACGGCGTGTTCGCGATACAAATCTTACATTAAAGCTGCATCAGGTAGGTTACAGCTCCAAAACCGATGTTATTGTTTGTTATATCGACGGTAAGGCTGACAAAAAGCTGTTAAAGAAAATCAGCGATAAGCTGGACAGTATAAATGTTGATGCCCTTGCCATGGGTCAGGAAAGCCTGAAAGAATGCTTGATTCCTTATCAGCCGCTTAATCCTTATCCGAAGGTAAGATATACGGAGCGTCCGGACACGGCAGCAGCCTGTCTCAATGACGGAAATATTCTTATTTTGTGTGACGGAACTCCATCGGCAATCATTATTCCGACAGGGATTTTTGATTTTGTGCAGGATATAAATGATTATTATTTTACTCCGGTAGTAGGTACCTTTCTGCGCTATATAAGAGTTATTGTATTCTTTCTGTCTATGTTTTTAACGCCGGTGTGGTATGTTATTGTCACAAATCTCGATTCGATGCCGAAATGGCTTGATTTTCTTTATATACAAAAGCCTAATAATGTACCGATTATTATTCAACTTTTGATTATCGAGTTTGTTGTTGATACCCTGAAGCTTGCTTCACTTAACACTCCGAGTGCGTTAAGTCATTCGTTCAGTGTTGTCGGCGCACTTGTTCTCGGTGAATTTGCGGTTGAATCGGGACTGTTTGTTTCGGAAACGGTTCTTTTTATGGCATTTATCGCCATTTCAAGCTATACACAGCCCAGCTATGAGCTCGGTTACGCAATTAAGCTTTCAAGAATTTTCATTTTGATTCTTTCGGCAATTTTCGGAATATGGGGATTTTTAATAGGAACGCTGCTTGTAATTATTTGTGTCTGTACAACCAAAACGGTGGGCGGATACACTTATCTTTATCCCGTTATACCGTTTAACGCCGACGCTCTGAAAGGTCTGCTTTACAGAAGGCGGATTAAGTCTGATTTTTCAAGAAAAAAATAAAAAAACGGCGGTTTTCGTTACGGGTAGTAAGAAAACCGCCTTGTGTATATCAGACTTTATTTTGCGATAAAAAATATTGAAAGCGAAATCATGTACTGACCGATATAATATGTAATATGGTTCAGAATCATGTTAATCGGGGTATTGCTTCCTTCCTTGAAATACATTGGAGAAAGGATAAGGTCGCTTAAAAGGAAGAATACTGCTCCGATAGCGTAAACAAGTGTGCAAATACTGTAATGTGTAAACGCAAGCCACAGTGAAGTACCGACCATAAAGGCAATTATAACGGTATATATATTCAGAATGAGCTTAAACTGACCGTATACCTGATGCTGAAGCTTTCCGATTACCGTGCTTGCAATCCAGACCACAACCATAAATACTGCGGGGAATATTATATCCTTTAAGCCGAGTGAATAGAAGCGGAACATGGATGTAATATACACGATATGACCTATTCCGAAAACAATAAATCCGCAGTTGAGATATTTCGCCATATCGTCGGGATATACCCACTTCTGGTCAAGAAAAATATCTCCGAGAAGTCCGAAAATAAGACCGATAATTGTAAACAGACCGTATTGAATAACCGATGAATCGGTTGACTTGAAAAGTCCGATTACAGCGGTAATAATGAAGAAAACACTGACCGTTGCTTTATTGAATACTCCGGTAACACTTCTTTTCTTGTTGCAGGTGATAAGAAAGCTTGTGAGAAATGCGGCTCCGCAGCCGCAGCTGATAATGATGGGTGCCATGATGTTTTTCCTTTCAGTAAATATTTTTAATTATTCAATAACAATCCCTTTTTCTTTTCTTGCAAGGGCGAGCTTTTCAACCACATCCTTTTTCTTTTCACCGGAAAGGTCGTAGAACAGAATCGGAATTGCACACAGCAGCAAGGAAATACCCGGGATAATTGAAACGAGTGAGAACATACCGAACCTCTGTTTGCCCGTAAGGTCGGCAGCTGAAATCATTGCATCCTTATTAACGGAATCGCTGGGCTTAAGACCGATATATATGTACATAAGACTTATACCCGCTGTCGCAAATGAATTTCCGAGTTTATTTACAAAGCCCTGACAGGCTGAACCGAGAGCCGTGTCTCTGTATCCTGTCATAAGC
Organism: Clostridia bacterium; assembly: GCA_024404055.1. Taxonomy (GTDB): domain Bacteria; phylum Bacillota; class Clostridia; order Oscillospirales; family Acutalibacteraceae; genus UBA6857. Next base: position 8,417 of record JAKSQS010000064.1, read on the forward strand.
TCCATGTAATCGAGGCAGTCGCCAATCATTGCATACGACACTATATTAAGTACGCCGAGCGGTATGCACTGCAAAAGTATGAACGGAGCGCAGAAATAGAAATTCTGAGTATACCAGCCGACAAGAGTTGTCACGATGCTTGCGAAAAAGCCGGAAAAGCAGGTCGCTATAACGATTTTTTTGTAATCAAACTTTTTCATAAGCATGGGCATAAACAGCATTGAGCCGAATGTACCGGCGGCAGAACAGATTTGCAGAACCGTGAATACACCGGTCGCGCTTGCGTCAAAGGCGTATCTTGAAACATGGGTTGCCGCAGACGACATCAGATACCTTCCGCTGCTTAATACGCCCATAGCAATAACAAGCATGAGGGGCTTGCAGGCAAATATTCTTGAAAGAGAGCCTTTTTCGCCTTTTTCCTTTTTCTTGTTCGGGATGATAACTCTTTCCTTCACATGGAAATAAGAATTAATAAACAGCGCAATGCCGATTACGGAGGCAACAATTGCCATAATGAGATACCTTTTTTTATAGGACGAAATGCTTTCTTCTTTAAAAAGCATTCCCATAACCGCATAAAGCACTGTCGGAACGGCAGAACCGATTCCGTTTAGCGTTCTGCCAAAAGAGATTGTATTGGCTCTTTCCGCAGGGTCGCCCGTCATAGCGTTCGGAAGACTCCAGAAGGGTACATCGCTTGCGGTGTATATCATTCCCCACAAAACATATACCACAGAGCAGTATATCATTATGTGAACAGGGTCTTTCATTGTTTCGGGGCACCAGTACATCAAAAATGTCAGTACGGCTATCGGAATTGCTGTGAAAAGAATATACGGCTTGAACTTCCCCCATTTGGTTGTATATTTGTCGGCAATAATGCCCATTATCGGGTCGTTTATTGCATCCCATACTCTCGCAAGCAGCATGAGCGCAAATACAAACCATGAGGAAAGCATCAAAACATTGGTGTAATAGTCGCTGATAAAGCCCGACATAGTTGCGTAAATCATTCCCTGACCGAGCGCACCGACAGAATACATCCAGAATTCTTTTTTCGGAATCATCTTCTTTTCCATTAAATCACCGTCCGTATTAATTGTTTGTTAACATTATAACATGAAAATACTTTTATTTCCACAATTTACAATTTTACGGCACGATTAATATGTAGAAAAAAATATCCGTTTTTTGTACAAAAATACTGAATTATTTTCTGATTCTTGAAAAACGCGATTATATTATGTATTATATACTAAATATGTATAATATGAGGTGATGTACTGTGAATTACATGGATTTATTTATTCCTCAGGGAAAAAGCGGAGCCCCGGCAGGCAATTCTCTGATTTATAAAAATATCCGTTTTACCTTGATTACCGACAGACTTCTGAGGGTCGAGTATTGCAGGGGCGCTGCCTTTTGTGACGAGCCCACTCAAAAGGTGATAAACAGAAATTTAGGTAAGGTTGATTTTACTGTCAGCAAACGCAAAAATAAGATTAAGATAGTAACGGCAAAAGCGCAGTTTGAGTATGACATTTTCTGTAAAAAAATGCTTTCCGTTACTATTGCCGGCGGAAAAGCCGTTACGGATTTTGAAAAAGGAAATCTTCTCGGCACAACAAGAACACTTGACCTTGTTAACGGAAGCACAAAGCTTGAAAAGGGACTTATTTCAACTGAAGGAGTGACTGTGCTTGACGACTCCGAATCGCTTATTCTTGCCTCCAACGGCACAATAGCGCGCCGTCCGTCCGGTCAGAACGACAAATATTATTTTGCATACGGACATGATTACCGCGGCTGTATAAAGGCTTTATACGGTATTTCGGGTGAAGTTCCGCTTGTACCGAGATTTTGTCTGGGTAACTGGTGGAGCCGCTATAAAGCGTATTCACAGCAGGAATACAGCGACCTTATGGACAGGTTTAAAGAAGAAAGAATACCGATTAGTGTTGCAACTATTGATATGGACTGGCACTGGACGGATGTTATAAAGCGTTTCGGAAAAGAGGATGCGGCGTTCAGGTTTGCTCCGCTCATTCCGAAAACCATACAATCTTTTCTTCCAAATCACGGCTGGACGGGTTACAGCTGGAACACTGAGCTTTTCCCTGATTATAAGGGCTTACTGAAAAAACTGCATGATGACGGATACAGGGTTACGCTTAACATCCATCCGGCTCAGGGCGTAAGACCGTTTGAGGATGTTTACCCTGATACCGCCCGTGCTATGGGACTTAACCCGGCTGAAAAAAAGCATATACCGTTTGATATTACAAATCCGAAATATCTTGAAGCGTATTTTAAATGCGTACATGAGCCGTATGAGAATGATGGCGTTGACTTTTGGTGGATAGACTGGCAGCAGGGCAAAGACACAAAAATTCCGGGACTTGACCCTCTCTGGGCATTAAATCATTATCATTATCTTGCTAACGGCAGAACCGGAAAACGCCCTCTTATTCTTTCAAGATACTGCGGCAT
>JAKSQS010000065.1 GCA_024404055.1 Clostridia bacterium
TCGCCCAATTATATGTAGTATCGTTTTTATAAGCGTCACACCAACCTTCAAGAAGTTGTTTTGTTTCTTCAGAAGATTTGTGAGGATTCCAAGACAAAAATCTGCTTACTCGTTCATCATTTGCCCAATTGTCATACATCGCCTGTGCATCGTCAACTGTAAACCGTCTTAAAACAAGCCTTTCTGTATATATAGTTTGTGTACCCTTATGAGTAAGCATTTTCATTCCTCCCTAATACAAAAGGCACCTCCGCAAACGGAAGTGCCTTAAATAGAATTTGTCCGATTATTATAACAGAGCAGACAAAACAACGGCACTTCGGGTAATAATATTATGCTGTTCATATACCGTTACTGTCATTTTGTCCGCCTCCTTTGATTTGTTTGCTTAATTATAAAGAATAATATAAATAATGTCAATATGCAGTTTTGAAGAATATAACATCACTTTTGAAGTTTTTATCTGTAATTTTCAAAAATCACGAAATATAACTTTATATATAAATCAGTTCTTTGAAAATGATTTCCTCAGCACAGTGCCGGTAGTTATTCATCAGTCCTACCCATTTCATTTGGTCAGCAACTTTCAGTTTTTCATCGCAACCATTAGCTTCGGCAAATGCTTTGATTGTTTGTTCAAGGATAATATTTGCCTGCTCATCAATATCATGCAGATGACTGTTTAATGTGCTATCCATCAGCATTATGGAATACTGAGCCTTTTTGTTTTCTTTGAGATAAGTCAACCTCATTCTGCCGTACTTGCCAAGAGGGGGATATTCTTTTTCGGGCGGTAATGTCAAATCGGGAATGTAATAATCTCCCTGCAGTGTGTAGCTGATACCCGTCTTTTCATCAATAATATACTTTTCCATAACAAAACCTCCTGTTATTTGGTAGCCTTATTGTACCAAATAGCAGAAAATTTGTCGAATGTGTGGAGTAATAAATTTTTAGAAAATGTCAAAATTGATTCTAACGCTTTTGCAAATTTTGAATTTAAATCTTGTCTTTAAAAATCATTGTAAAATTTATGATTTATTTAACACATAATTTATCGCAGGAATACTATGAGAAAAGCAACGAACTCCATTGTTGCGACATTTTTTGTCAATCATACATAACTCTTCTGCAACATTTATAAATTTAATATCGCAATCTATAGCACCGTCAAGATATTCCTTAGTTTCCAAATAATCAAATTCATTCTCATTTATTTGCAATCTGTTTAGCACATCATCATTTACACCTAATTCGCTAGATATCACGCAAGAAATGCTTTTATATGTTTTATCAATTATTGTTAAACATTCTTGTATTGGAATTATATAATTTGGAAAAACAGGTCTTAACATCAAAATTGGCTTAATACCATTATCAGAGAGTTGTTTTATGAATTCTATTCTTTCTTCGGGCGTATGAACACGAGTAACATCTTCACACAAATAGTTTGAATTGTACGAATTAATTGATACAGCAAAAAAGAGTTGCTTTCCTATTGAATTCATTTTCTTCTTTAATTCACATAAATTTTTAATTTGATTTGAATTGAAAACATTTCTTGTAATAATAAACAAATGTGATTCATATCGTTCAAAAGCTTTATAGCACAATGTTAAGCCCTTATCCGGATCAGAAAAATTGTCATTCTTTTGAGACACATAAATAATATCAAATGCTTCATTCGATATATCATCAATTATTTCGTCGATGGTTCGATATTTATCTCTTTTAATTCCGTATGTATAGCAGTGTTTACACTGATAGTAGCATGGTTCATCAAAAGAAATAAATGTTCTTTTTTCAATTACCATTTTCAAATTCGTCTCCTTTTTTCTTAAAATATGCATTTGCTAAAATTTTTGTTGCCCGCATAGCTTCTTTAAAAACTTTTATATTTTTAGCATCTTTATCATCTTTGATGTCTGAGTCATCATCATCACAGTATTTTTGATAAATTGTTTTTTCTCCCGCTTTTAAATCAAATGTTACTCCACCAACTAATTTGTGATTCGATAACAATGGAAGAGCAATCATTACATCACGCTCAGTATCCTCATCCATCAATAGTATTTTATCATTGTTACTAACATAATAAAATTCACCTTCACAACCTGATTCAACACTTATTTCTGTTATACTTTCTCTCGAATACTTATATAGTTTCTTTAAATTAAAATCAAATAAAACAGGAGTTTTCAACTTGTTTGCTACACCAAGAACTCCGTAGTTGATTGGTCTATAATCGCTCACTTCATCTCTATTTCCACCAACTACCTCTACTGTTTTCCTTATTTTAGTTCCAATACGACAATGGTTTGATTTTGCATGGAGAAAATCAAAACATCTGCCTCTATATTCAACAAAAATAGTCTGTGCATACCCTGGTATTTCTTCCGAATGATCTAATTTAAGCAAAGATCTTAATCCAAGCTCCATAATTCCTTTTGAAACATTTCTTTTTGTTGAATCATAATATTGACGGGTGGCTGCTCGAACTGTAAAATAGGTAATAATTGCTGTTATAATCCAGTCAATTATATTCTCAACTAAAATATCTTGTACAGTTTCTTGGAAAGACATACATCCCCCTCGCTTTTTGAACATCTTATTTTTAAAATAATAGTAGTCATTTTTGGATTATTATAGCATCAAACTTTGTATAAATCAATGCATATGGAACAGTTTTTGATTTCGCTAAATGATTTTTCACTTTACAGAAGTTTTAGTAATTGCAAATATGTCTATTTTTGTTTTAATAGAAATTTCTTATGAAATAAATCACAACGAAATTATGGATTGGATATAATCTTAGGGCTGTATTTACTCAAAATGTTATGGTGGCTATGTAAAAATGGTAATGAATGGCATGTAACAATTGGTGATAGAAATAATGTCAATTCGGAAATGTGGTATCTCCTTGCAAAGTATATCTTATACCTGTCTTTTCTTTCACAGAATATTTTTACATAAAACAAAAACATTCTATTATTTGTAGATTCATTGTACCGAATAACGGGAGGATTGTCGAATGTGCGAATATATTATATATAATTCCATCTCGATAAATGTAATAAATTGTTGTAAAAAACATACTTGGTACATATTGCTTATCAAATGAGTAACAAATAATAAGAGTTTATTAGATTTATTAGCGTGGACAAGCCATGTTAACATAGATTAAACAGTTGTTTCATTCAGTTTCAAAAACTCAAAGTAATCCGGTAAATCAGTAACCATATTTGATGTCAGTATCTGAAACAAAATACTCCCCATTTCTTTCTTTACATGTAAGTCGAATGCATTGTAATCGTGATCAGTTTCTGATTCTAATTTCTGCAAATGAATTCTATTTCGTAAATCTTTTAATCTTCTAAGTGCAGGATATACCAAATGATTCACCTCAAGTGCCTCATGATGATTTTCTAATTTTTTTATTAACTCATCCATATTCATCTGCATCTCATATGAGGCGACTTCTTTACATAATTCCGTTTTTACAATCAGTTCATGTTCTCCAAACCTTTTCTTATTTGCTGTAACTGTTCCAAGGCTCTCGGTAGTGGACATTTTCCACCAACCTTTTGAACGAACTATATTTGAAAACAATCCTTCCAATATTGACATTCCGGTAATAACATAGCTTTTGACCGTCATTACATATAGTACGCTTGATAGTTCCACTTCGGATAGTTGTTTCTCTAAATATTCTAAATATTGCATACTATAAGCCAAATTGCTTTTTAGTGCTTGACTATTGGCTACAGTCATATCGAGCTTATTAAAAGCCATTTTATAATTATCTACAGAATTTGGATACCATCTATCTTCTGCTTTTGAAAATTTTCCTTTAATAATAGTCTCCAGCGGTTTATTACTATACAAAAAATTACCTCCATATAGTTTGCATTAATATTATTATGTCGTTGAGTTTTTAGATAGTTAAAATGTATACAACGATCAAATCATCTTAAACCATTTCAATGCCTCGATAATAGCCTTTTCCTTTTCTTCCGGACATTGCGGTTGTTTTGCATCAGCAGATTTTGGTTTATTATAGCTTTCACCGACTTCAAGCCCGAGTTTTCTCTTAACCTGAGAAATGTAAAGTGATGAAACTTTCAGACCATAATTCTTGAAAACATAATCCTTTATTTCATCGTAAGTAGGTTTTGCTTCTGCGGCAGTTCTGTCAAGTTCATCAAGATCTATTTTCAAGTCGATATATGTATCAGGTCTTTTCCTGGACAGTTGGACAACCGTCTCCACATGGCTTGTATGCGGGAACATATCAACCGGTTGGATTTTTTTGACTTTGTAGCCGTTTTTGACAAGATATGCCAAATCCCGTGCGAGGGTTTCGGGGCTGCATGAAATATAAACGATTTTTTTTGGAGCCATCTTCACGGCACTTGCCATAAATTTAACATCGCTGCCGGCTCTGGGCGGATCCATAAAAAGCACATCCGCCTTTTCACCGTCTTCGGCAAGCTGTACGGCATATTCTCCGGCATCGCCGCAGATAAAGCGGATATTTTCCGCTTTGTTGCGTTTGGCGTTAGATATTGCATCCTTAACAGAGTCCGGGTTCAGCTCTACTCCGACAACGAATTTTGCCTGCTTTGAGGCAACAAGACCGATAGTTCCCACACCGCAATAAGCATCCATAACCGTTTCATTGCCCGTCAGTGCGGCAAACTCCATGGCGGTGTTATAAAGCACCTCGGTCTGTATCGGGTTTATCTGATAAAATGCGGTGGGCGATATTCTGAAAACGCAGCCGCAGAGGGTATCTTCAATATAGCCTCTGCCGAAAAGAATCTTTTCGTCCTTTCCGAGCACCATGCTTGTATGCGCCGGGTTTATGTTCTGCACAACAGTGGTAATCTCCGGGTGAAGCTTCAACAGTTCATTTATAAAATCGTTTTTTCTCGGAAACTGCGGCACGGCAGTGACAAGCACCACCATAATTTCGCCCGTATGATAACCGACTCTCACAAGAACATGACGAAGAAAGCCCCTGCCCGTGTCTTCATCATAAGGATAAAGACGGAACGGCGTTAGAAGCTTCCTTATATCAACGATTATTTTGTCCGCTTTTTTGTTTTCAAGCATACATTCATCTACAAGCACAATGCGGTGTGAGGATGACTGATAAACGCCGGAAACGATTTTTCCGCCCCGTGTCCGCCCGAATGCCGCCTGCACCTTGCAGCGGTAATGCACCGGCTCTTTCATGCCGATAATTTCTTCAACATGGCCGAATCTGCCTAAAAGCTTTATGCATTTTGCCTGCTTGAAAGAAAGCTGTCTGTCATAAGTCATATTTTGCAGCTGACAGCCGCCGCATTTTGAAAAGACAGGGCACGCGTTACCCTTGCCCTGTCTTTTGTTGTTATCTGTTTTTTTATCTGCCATATTTTTTCATACATCTTTTTGCGGCAAAGCCTACAATAAGCAGAACCACTACCGCACCTGCTGTTGCCAAAGGGTTGCTCTGTGCTTTCATAAAGGTCACCTGCGCTCCACGGAACGCTCCTTTCCTTTAAAATAATCAGTTCTCGGGGAAGAATGCCTTATGAACGGCACTTACGGCTCTGTCAGCGTCCGCAGCGTCAATCAGAACGGAAATGGTAATTTCGCTTGTGGAAATCATCTTGATGTTGATGCCCGCCTCATAAAGTGCGCCGAACATCTTGGAAGCCGTGCCGGAATGGGACTGCATACCCGCGCCGACGATGGAAACCTTTGCAATGGATGTATCACTTGAAACAACAGCGCCCTCGGCTGCGTAAAGGTCTTCAAGAACCTCAACCGCTTTTTCGGCATTAGCCTTGGAGCAGGTGAAGGTAATGTCCTTCGTGCCGTCTCTGCCGACTGACTGAAGAATAACATCAATATTTATTCCCTTGCCCGAAAGGCGTGAGAACATCTTGAAAGCGTTGCCGGGAACATCCTTCATACCGACAACCGATATGCGTGCAACCTGTGTATCCTTTGTAACTCCTCTTATGAGCATTTTTTCCATTTTTGCTACCTCCCTGACTATTGTGCCGGGTTCTTTAACCATACTGGAAAGAACCTCTAATTCAACATTATATTTTTTCGCCATTTCAACCGAGCGGTTATTGAGAACCTGAGCGCCGAGAGTGGCAAACTCAAGCATTTCATCATATGTGATTTCGTTAAGCTTAACCGTGCCGTCCACCTTGCGGGGGTCTGCCGTGAAAACGCCCGTAACATCGGTAAATATCTGACAGCGGTCTGCATGGAGTGCTGCGGCAATTGCAACAGCGCTTGTATCAGAGCCGCCTCTGCCGAGTGTGGTCATATCGTCAAGACGGTTAATACCCTGGAAGCCCGCAACGATAACGATTTTCTTTTTATCAAGCTCCGCCCTCATTCTGTCCGGCTCAATCCTTTTGATTCTCGCCGCGCCGTAGGTGGTATCGGTGATAAAGCCCGCCTGCCAGCCTAACAGGGAAACAACGGGACAGCCCAGCTTTTCAATAGCCATGGCAAGCAGTGCCACGGACATCTGCTCACCGGCTGTGAGAAGCATATCCATTTCACGGCGTGAAGCGTTGGGGTTTATTTCATTTGCTTTTTCTATAAGGTCATCTGTGGTGTCGCCCTGCGCGGAAACAACAACGGCAACATCGTTGCCCTTTTTATATGTTTCGGTTATAATGCCCGCAACGCGCATAACTCTCTCGGCGTTTGCAACGGAGCTGCCGCCGAATTTCTGAACTATAAGTGCCATACGGATTAAATCCTTTCGTTAATTAATAATCTGTTATTCTGATAATATTCCCTATTGTAACGGGAAGAGAAGCAAGCTCGCGCTTTACCTCGTCAAGGCTCATGACAGGCGTAACAAAAGCAAACTCATTTTCCGGTGCGTTTTCTCTGTTAAGCACCCTTACATCACCGAAAACCTTTCTCACCGCGCCTGCATCATCTGTTTCAACACGAACCATGAATTTCTGCTGATGCTTGCCGTAATCGGAAACATAATTCTCCTTTGCTTCATCCCAGCCGAAATATTTGCGGCGCTCAAGGTGAATGGCACAGTCCGCAACATCGGCAACAACGGCGCTTGCCGTGGCAAATCTGCCCGCGCCCTTGCCGTAAAACACAACATCGCCTATTGCATCGCCCCTGACGAGAACCGCGTTATACTCATCGGAAACACCCGCAAGCTGGCTGCCGCGGAAAATAATTGCCGGAGCGGTTGCAATTTCAATTTTGTCATCGCTTATCTTCTTTGCGTTTGCGATAAGCTTGATTACCGCGCCCATATCGTTTGCGTAAGCAACATCCGATTCCGATATACTTGTTATACCCTCGGTATATACGCTTTCGGGATAAACATGAGAGCCGAAAGCAATTGAGGCAAGTATGCAGATTTTACGGCAGGCATCAAGCCCTTCTATATCCGCCGTGGGGTCAGCCTCGGCATAACCGTTTTTCTGCGCGAGAGCAAGAGCGTCCGCAAAGCTCATCTTCTCTACTATCATTTTAGTCAAAATAAAGTTTGTGGTTCCGTTTAAAATACCTGCTATTTCCTCAACCTCGTTTGCCGCAAGGCACTGAACGATGGGACGGATGATGGGTATTCCGCCCGCAACGCTGGCTTCAAACAGGAAATTCACATTATTATCCTTGGCAAGCTGCAAAAGCTCATAGCCCTTCTGCGAAACAAGGAGCTTGTTGGATGAAACAACGCTTTTGCCTGCCTTGAGACACGCAGACACATATTCAAATGCAGGATGAAGTCCGCCCATGGTTTCAACAACGACCTTTACATCGTCATCGCCCAGAATATCGTTGAAATCCTTTGTAAAAAGCTCCGCGAACGGAGAATCGGGAAAATCTCTGATGTCGAGAATATGCTTGACCTCAAGGTCGGTCATTCTTCTCTTCTTTATTCCCTCACGGTTTTTGCTGATGAGTCTGACAACTCCGCTGCCTACGATGCCGCAGCCCATTACTGCCACATACATCTTCTTCACATCCTTTGTGTAAATACTATTCGGTCAATTGTATCATAATATTCACCGATAATAAAGTGTTTTTTCCAAAAAATATGCCTTTTTTCAAATATTTTCTTAAAAATTTTTTGTATACATTGATTTTGTACTGCAAATCGGGTAATATAAGCGTATAGTGAATATTATCATTTTGCAAGGGGGCGTTTCACTTGAACGATGTTGAAACAAAGAAAAAGCATATTATCAACATTACTTATTTTGCAATAATTATCGCGGCATTTTATCTGTTTGTCAAATATGCAATGGGTATTTGCTATCCGATCATTTTCGCGTTTATCGTTGCCGCTCTTTTGCAGCGACCCGTTAAATTTATTTCACGCAAAACGCCCGTAAAGAAAGGCATTGCCAGCGTTATATGCGTGTTCGTGCTGCTTTTCGTTTTCGGTTCAATAGTATATGTTATCGGTTTTAAAGCATTTACGGAGCTGCGCGGCTTTGTTGACACAATTATGGCGAAAATCGAAAACACCTCACAGTTTGTCAACGACATAAATCAATGGCTGAATCTTCGTATCGCGTCTTTGCCGGAGGGTCTGCGCTCACTCGTTTCATCTGCAAGTGATTCGCTGTTTGCAAAGATAAATGAATTTATCGCCAACGATTCACAGGCGGCGGGACAGACGGCGCAGCAAATGGCAGAGCAGTCAACGGGTCTTCCTTCCTCATTCAGCTTTTCGTGGATTTCAACACCCTTAAGCGGCGTTATCTCCACCGCGAGTAAAATACCGTCTATACTCGTCGGTATACTTGTAAGCATTATCACAAGCTGCTTTCTCACTGCCGATTACGAATCTTTTTCAGATTTGATTTTAAGACAGTTTACAGATGAAAAACGCAGCAATTATCTGCGCGCAAAGCAGCTTCTTAAGGAATCTCTCGGCAAAATGGGCAAGGCATACGCAATTATCATTTTCATTACATTTGTTGAAATGAGCGTAGGCCTTTCGGTGCTCAAGCTTGCGCATATATATGACGGCGGTTATATCGTGATTATCTCATTATGCACCGCCATTGTGGATATTCTTCCCGTGCTCGGCACCGGCACAATACTTGTTCCGTGGGCTGTTTATTCGCTGATTGTCGGAAACATCGGTATGGCTGTCGGCATCATTATAATTTATGCCATGATTTCGGTTATAAGGCAGGTCATCGAGCCGAAGCTTGTTGCGGGTCAGCTCGGTCTGTCACCCGTGCTTACGATTACAGCGCTGTATCTCGGCTTAAAGCTGTTCGGCGTTATCGGTATGCTTGTTATGCCCATACTTGTGGTTATGGTTAAAATGCTTAACGATGAGGGTATTATCCACCTGTGGGTACCGGCGCCCGAAAAGCCGCCGGAGGAAAAAGGCGAGGGACTTGCAAGTAAGCTTATCGCAAAGATAAAAACAAAGAAAAAATAAAAGTACGAAAATTCAAAAGAATGTATAAACGGGAGCGGAAATGCCAAAGCAATCCGCTCCCTGATTTTGTCCGATAAAATCAATTGTGAAATTCGCCGGGATTATATTGATTGTTATAGTTATATCCTCCGAACGGCTGTCCGCCCGTCATGTCCGCAAGCTTATTGAGGTCACTTTGCATAAGCACGCAATCAACAATACCGAGACCGACAAAGCCGAGCACGATATAAAGAATCGAATTGTCGCTGTGCTGAATGTTTCTTAACTGACAGCCTTCCGTGAGCTTTCTTTCAGCAAGGAAGAAACCGACAGGTGAAATAAATATTCCGAGAACGATTTCAAGAAGTCCGTCATCATTCACATCCCTGAACTGCACCGACTGCTTCATAAGCTTGATTACCCAGTAAATCTGATAAATCCCGAATGTCAGAATTGTAAAGATAATGCATTTAACGATGTCCCTTTTTTCAATATTCATAAAGCATCCTCCTTTTATTTGACCTTTACATATTTTGAGCTGCTCCACGGGGAATAATAGTTAACCTTTGAAACCGTTTTGTAGGTACGGATTCTGAAATAATATGTCTTTTTGCTTGTGAGCTTGCCGATTGTGGCTGCCGTTATGCCGGTATTTTTGATTTTTACCGTCTTTGCGGACTTGAAACTTTTGCTTGTGCTATACTGAATTTCATAACCCGTTGTCTGTGTCGCCTGCTTTTTCAGCGTGACTTTGGCAACGCCCTTCTTTGTGCTTGTTACCTTTGATACAGTTGTACCCTTGGGCAAAATATTAAAATTCAGTGTTTTTTTGCCGGAATAATTACCCTTGAATGTAACGGTAACCGCAGCCTTGCCCGCATTTTTATTGTTTTTATATGTAACTGTGTAATACTTTGCGGCAATTGCTTTGCCATTGCTGTCCTTAACAATAACAGCCGGCTTGATTGCCTTGCCTGTGCAGGTATAGCTTGCGTTGGCGAGCTTAACGATTTTGATTTTTGCAATTACCGTCTGCTTTGTAATCACCGCGTTACATACAGAGCATTTTTTCCCTGCGGTTTTCCCATTTTTGCTCATTGTTGCGGCAACCGCTTTCACTGCAACAGGCTTATGTCCCGTTGCCGGAACTGTCTTTTGTGCCGTGATAACCGCTTTACATACCGAGCAACGCTTGCCCGCCGTCAATCCCGACTTTGTACAGGTTGCGGCAACCGCTTTCACTGCAACAGGCTTATGTCCCGTTGCCGGAACTGTCTTTTGTGCCGTGATAACCGCTTTACATACCGAGCAATGCTTGCCCTCTGTCAGTCCCGTTTTTGTACAGGTTGCGGCAACCGCCTCGTCGGTTACCTCTGTGTGACCGAGAGCAGCAACAGTTTCCTGTGCAACGAGCACCGCTTTACATACCGAGCAATGCTTGCCCTCTGTCAGTCCCGTTTTTGTACAGG
>JAKSQS010000066.1 GCA_024404055.1 Clostridia bacterium
TTTGAATGGGGCATATTTTTCACAAACCATGTTTTTTGAGGGAACATACAGGTGGAAGCGTCAATCATCCTGTCGGGTGAGATATAGTTCTTTTCGTGATAAAGCGCCTGCGTGTATGTTGACGGAAGCGTTTCACCGTATTTGCTGCATGATGCGCCGAAGGATGAATATTTAACATCAATGTTGTTATCAGTAAGCACGGTGTAATTTGAGCTGACAGGAACCTTGGAAAGGTTATAGCGTGAAATAACGCCGAAGTGGTTGAGCGTACCGGCTTTTTCAATAATTTCCGTTTTGTGATTTCTCACAACGGAATCGAACTCGTCAAGCGTTGCAAGAAGACCGGTGCAGTCCTCATCGGCAAGAATATCGTTAAAGATATATTCGCGGCAGTTTTCATACATTTCGTCGGGAACCATTGCCCACACGCTCGGCCAGAAGCCGAACCATCTGACAAGAAGGTTCTTAACCGTGCGTTCCTGAATTTTTGAAACGGTGAACTTAAGGTTTTCTTCCACTGCGTCTGTTACAAACAAGAGCTTGAGCACATCGCAAAGAATATTTCCGGTTTCTTCAAGATCGGTGCCTCTGAAAACATTGTCCTTCAAGAAGTTGATTATCGCGTCACCTAAGAAAGCAAAATCACCGCCCAGCAGCTCGCCGGTGTAGCTTTCGCCCATATATGCGCTTGCGTTGCAGACATAACCGTCAAGATTGTTGATGTTGTTTTCATCAAGTGCTATGTATGCCATGGTAACACAGTTGCCGTAGCTGTGTGCGCTTATGGAAACCTTGTCTCTGCCGGTTGCGGCTTTAACCTGTTCAATGAACGCGCCAAGTTCTTTGGCAAGGTCAACGGGTGAATATCTCCAGTCATAGTCAAAGCTGATTTCTCTGCCTGCTTCATAGCTCGCTTTTATCTGCGCGGCTGTGGGGCGGCTTATAATTCTGCCCGTACCTGCCTTTGCTTTGCCGTTCTCGTCAAAGAAAGAATCTCCGACAAGCTCTGTCACCGCAGGAAGCAGCACATCAAGAAATGCGTCAAAATCCTTTGTGACAAAAAGCTTGAACAGGTCGGGAACAACGCCCTTGACCGCTTCGATAATAGCGTCGTTATCGGGAGCCATAACGGATTTCTGTTCATCCGTGCCGATGCCGGAATAAATGCTGCCTGCCATGAAGCCGTGAACATAGATGATAGGGTACGGCTTATCTGCCGCGAATGCGGTGAACGCACAGCCTAAAACGCTCAGACACATAACGATTGAAAGGAAAACTGCGATTACTTTTTTCATGATTTCTCTCCTTAATGCAGTATTTATATTAAATATACCATTTAACGGCTGTTTTTGCAAGACTTATTTATTATTCTTTTTTATTCTTTTTGCTTGCCATAATGTTACATTTGTGTTATAATCATTTGAAAATATACGTTAAAATAAAAAACATGACGGAAAATCGGAGGAATTTAAAATGAAGCTTATTATACTTGAAAACGCACAGCAGATAGCCGAACAGGTCAGTGAAATATTTATTGAGCAGGTGAACGCAAAGAAAAACAGCGTGCTCGGCTTTGCAACGGGCGCATCACCCGTTCCGACATATGAGCTGCTTGTGAAAGCATATGAACAGGGAAAGCTTTCCCTTAAAGACATTACCACCTTCAATCTTGACGAATATTGCGGCATCCCCGCCTCCTGTGAGCAGAGCTACCGCACCTTTATGTTTGAAAATCTTTTCGGCAAGACGGATGTTGACCCCGAAAAGGTGAACTTCCTTAACGGGAACGCGGCAGATTTTGCAGCTGAATGCAGGGAATATGAGGGCAAAATCGCTGCGGCAGGCGGAATTGACATACAGCTTTTGGGCGTAGGCGTAAACGGACACATCGGCTTTAACGAGCCGTCTGACAAAATTACGGATATACCCTTTGCCGTTGAGCTTACGGACAGCACCAAGCAGGCGAACAGCCGTTATTTTGAAGACGGAAAGGTGCCGGATTATGCACTGACAATGGGTATAGGCGACATTATGCGCGCAAAGAAAATTGTTCTCATTGCAACGGGCGACAGCAAAAAGAACGCGGTTAAGGCGATTCGTGACGGAGAGATTTCATCACAGTGCCCCGCAACATTTTTAAGACTTCATCCGGACGCGGTTGTGTTCGCGGACAAGGCGGCTGCGGCACTGCTTTAAGCCGGGTATGAATGTGAGGTAAATCATGAACACGGTGCAGATTATTTTTTCAGTTGTATATATTGCTCTTCTTATAAGCTACCTGTTTTCCGAAACCAGCGGAAATTTCAAAAGAAGAGCCGTAAATAAAATTGCAATGGCAAGTATGTTTTTAATTTACGCCGTTGTTGAATTTGTGCGTCCCCTTGCCGGGGAAAACGGTATGCTTTGTGTGCCATCAATTGAAAAATGTGTGATTATTGCTGCATTTTTCTTTGCGTGGTTGGGAGATGTGCTGCTGTTGTGGAGCTTTATGAAGGGCGGCATTGCGTTTATTGTTTCCAATCTTCTGTTTTCGGTGTATCTGATACGGGTAATTTATTCAAACCGCATACCGTTTGTGCGTATGCTTCCGTCTGTGATTATTTATGTGCTTCTGATAGGTACGGTAATCGCGCTTTATAAAACAAAGAAAATTGATTTCGGCAAAATCGGCGGTGCAATGGTTATTTATCTTGCAAGCGTAACCCTGCACGGCAGCATGAGCATAGGTGTGCTTATAAATGTGCAGCAGACGCATATAACGCTTCTTTGCTGCGGACTGATTCTCTTTATGATTTCGGATTATTTCCTTACAACAGACAAGTTTATCCATCCTGCAAAATGGGTGCTGCGCTGCAACAGCGCAACATATTTTTCGGGTTTGCTGCTTGCCTGCTTAAGTATGTCTTACACATAAGAAAGGAAAGCGGATTTATGATTTCTGTTGCGTTGGCAGCGTATAAGGGCGAGAAATATATTGCCGAACAGATAAACAGTATTCTTATTCAGCTCGGTGCTGAAGATGAAATTGTGGTATCGGATGACGCGCCCGGCGGAGAAACGGAAAAAACCGTTAAAGAGCTTTGCCGCAGTGACCCGAGGGTCAGGTATATTGCAGGAAAGGGCGAGGGACTTATCAGAAACTTTCAGAACGCTCTTGAGCACTGCAACGGTGACATCATTTTCCTGTCTGACCAGGATGATATGTGGCTGCCGGGAAAGGTGAAAAAGGTGTGTGAAAAAATCAACGGCGGAGCAATGCTCGTTTTGCATGACTGCGCCGAGACGGATGCTTTGCTGAATGTTATAAATCCGTCTTATTTTGCTTTGCGCGGCAGCTCCGGCGGCTTTTGGGGAAATATAATAAAAAATTCCTATATGGGCTGCTGTATGGCTTTTAAAAAAGAGTTGCTCTCTTTTGCGCTTCCTTTTCCGGAAAAAATACCCATGCATGACCAGTGGCTCGGGCTTATCGCGGAAAGAACGGGAAAAACGCAGTTGATTTATGAGCCGCTTATTTATCACCGCGTACACGGCAATAATATGACGGGCGGAAAAACCTCTGCCGCCGACAAGCTTTTATGGAGAATAAGGCTGATTATCTGCCTGATAAAGAAAGGTGTCTGAATGATGGCATATACCGTTTCGGGATGCATTGTAACTTATAATAATGCCGATAAAATAGAAAAGACCGTTTCTTCACTGCTGGAAAATACGAAGGGTGTAAATCTGCACCTTTATATTGTTGATAACTGTTCATCGGACGGGACGGCGCAGCTTGTTGAAGAAAAATTTCCGTCTGTCAAGGTAATCAGAGCGGAGAAAAACGCCGGCTTCGGCGCGGGGCATAACCTTGTTATCCCTTATCTTGACTCTGATTTTCACGCGGTTATAAATCCTGATATTGTTATTGAGGATGATGTTCTGACTGCGCTGTGTGAGACGGCACAGAAATATCCCGGTGCCGGACTGCTTTCCCCGAAAATAATCAATCCGGACGGCAGCGAACAGCTTCTCGGAAAGAAAATACCGTCTTTTAAATATCTTGCGGCACACAGGCTGTATAAGCCGGGACAGGAGCCGGGCAGGCTGATGAAGGAATATTGCATGACAGACGGCGGTGACGAACCGTTTGAAATAAAAAACGCCACAGGCTGCTTTATGTTTTTCAGAACAGCCGAATTTAAAAGGCTGGGCGGCTTTGATGAAAGATTTTTTATGTATCTTGAGGATTGCGACATCGCAAGACGGGCAAACACGGCGCTTTTCGTTCCCGGTGTTCAGGTTAAGCATATGTGGGAGCGCGCAAGCAAAACAAACAAAAAGCTGCTGATGGTTCATGTGCAGTCGATTATCAAATATCATCTTAAATGGTTGTTCAGGTGAAAGGCAGGATTTATTAAAATGCGGGCATTGACTAAATATATCAGCAATTTCGGGAAATACCGTTTTCTGCTTAAGGAGCTTGTGAGAAAAAATGTTAAGCTTCAATACAGAAACTCCGTGCTCGGAATTGTGTGGACGCTGCTCCAGCCGCTGCTGACGATGGTGATAATATCCGTTATTTTCAGCGGAGTATTCGGCAAGGACAGCTCCAAGGTTGTTAACTATTCCGTTTATATACTTATAGGCAGACTGCTGCACACATTTTTTGTGTCAGCTACCAAAAAGGGAATGACCTCAATAAGAGGCAACGCGTCTATAATCAAAAAAGTATATGTCCCGAAATATATTTATCCTCTTTCGGGCGTGCTTTCAAATTTCATCACCTTTGCAATATCACTCATCGACCTTGTGGTTGTTGTGGCGTTTTTCAACATTATTGATAAAGACCCTGTGCCGCTGACATGGAGGGCGATAGGCTTTGTTATTCCCGTAATAATACTTATGTTTATATGCATGGGTGTCAGCCTCATTCTCGCAACGCTCGATGCCTATTTCAGAGATATTGAATATCTATATGATGTTTTCACTCTGCTTTTGTTTTATGTCACACCCATCATGTACACGGTTGACAAGCTGAACATAAAAAGTGAGTTTGTTCTCTCGGTGCTGAGAATGAACCCGGTTTACGGCATTATAGAAAATGCGAGGGCTTTCCTGCTTTTCGGCAACGACCTTGCCGCACATTTCGACTGGAATCTGCTGATATATGATATTGTGTTTGCGGTTGTGATAAATGTTGTCGGCTTTGCCGTGTTTTACAGACACCAGGATGATTTCATCCTTCATATTTAAAGGGCAGGTGAGAAAATATGCCGGGTAATGTGGTAGTAGATGTCAGAAATGTGGGCATCCGGTTCAATATGAGCAAGGAAAAGGTTGACAATATAAAGGAATATTTTATCAGACTTGTTACGCGCAAGCTCAAATATACTGAATTCTGGGCATTAAGAAATGTCAGCTTCCGTGTGGAACGCGGAGACAGAGTGGGCATTTTAGGCTTTAACGGCGCGGGAAAAAGCACTCTGTTAAAGCTGATTGCCGGGGTTATGAAGCCGACGGAGGGCTCGATACGCATAAACGGAAACATTGCTCCGCTAATAGAGCTCGGGGCAGGCTTTGATAAGGATTACACGGGCGGAGAAAATATTTATCTGTATTCAGCCACGCTCGGTCTTTCAAGAGAATATATTGACACAAAATATCAGGAAATCGTTGATTTTTCGGAGCTCGGGCATTTTATTGATGTTCCGCTGAAAAACTATTCATCGGGCATGAAGGCGAGACTTGCGTTTTCGATTGCCACCGCGGTAAACCCGGAAATACTGATTCTTGACGAGGTGTTGAGCGTAGGCGACGCAAAGTTCAGGGCAAAAAGTGAGAAAAAAATACAGTCACTGATGAAAAACGGCGTTACAGTGCTGTTTGTTTCTCACAACACCACTCAGGTAAGAAACATATGCAATAAATGTATTCTGCTTAAAAACGGAACACTCTACGCAAAGGGAGACACAGAGGAAATCTGTGCGATGTATGATGAGCTGACGAAAAAATAAAAAGAAAGGACAGGAAGAAATGGCTGCTGTTTCGGTTATTATTCCTGCTTATAACAGCGAGGGTTTTATAAAAGAAACCCTCGATTCTGTTTTAAGGCAGACCTTGAAGGATGTTGAGATTGTTGTTGTCAACGATGGGAGCACCGACTCCACAGGCGAAATAATTGCTTCCTACTGTGAAAAATATGATAATATAAAATATATCACACAGGAAAATTCCGGCGTATCGGCGGCAAGAAACAACGGGCTTATGCACGCGACAGGGGAATATGTTGTTTTTCTTGATGCGGACGATTATTTTACCGACGGTTCGCTTGAGGCGTTTTACGGCACTGCGAAAAGCACCGGTGCCGATTGCGTTGTCGGCAGACTGCGGTATTTTGATGAAAGCGGCATGGGGGAATATCACGAGCAAAGTGAACAGCTTTCGCGAATGCAAAGCATTGACTGCTTTGACAAACTGCTGCTGTGGGATTTTCTTATCGGCAACAAATGCTATAACCGCAAAAGGCTTTTATCCTCCGGCGTAAAATTTCCTCCGTTCACATTTTCGGAGGAGGGCGCGTTTTTCATGTCCTTTGTATATACGGGGGCAAAGCTTTCGGGTACGGACGGGAGCTGTATGCTTTACAGAATCCATACGGCGAAGCAGGGAGCTTCCGCAAGTCAGCGCGTAACAAAGGAAAGCGCGTATAATATGCTTTGCTCGCTGAACATGATAAAAGAAAAAGCGGAAGAGGCTCTGTATTATGCAGCAGGGATTGACCGGGACGAATATATGCAGGAGGTCACTTATAAAGCCGCGCATATTCTCGTCAGCCAGTTTTACCGCAGTTTGTGGAAAACCGATGACAGCGGATATAAATATATAGTCGATGAACTGACAAAGCTTATAAAAGGGCTGACAAAGCAAAACCGCGAAAGGCTGTTTCTTTCAAACCCGGATTTGTATCTTGAAAAGCTTAATGAAAGCCGTGCCGGATTTGCCGGGAGGGCGAAGGCGTGCTTTATTATAAAGCCGGTAAAAGGAAGAAATTATAATGCGGTTATCCGTTCACTGTATGCGCAGACCTGCCCGGATTTTCAGCTCATTATGCCGCAAAGCGTGTTTGATGCGCTTGACAGTGAGCTTAAGGCGGATAATATAACCGTCATAACCGGCAGAGACTATATGGCAAAGGT
The DNA here is from genome assembly GCA_024404055.1 of Clostridia bacterium. GTDB lineage: Bacteria > Bacillota > Clostridia > Oscillospirales > Acutalibacteraceae > UBA6857. The sequence goes on from JAKSQS010000066.1 coordinate 7,179, forward strand.
GAAAAAAGCCTCTGCTGCCGAATACCGGGCGGTTGTAAAATCAGACAAGGTGCTTGACGAAAGAGTACTGCGTTTTGTTATAACACTGAAAGCCGTTCCCGAAAAAATCAGAAGAATATTTTTTTCGAAGTTGCTTTCGGCTGTCAGTCTCATGCTGAAAATAAGGAGCTGAACATATGAAAAGCTTTTTTTACAGTCTGTTTGCCGTGTTTTTCCGTATATGGAGAATATTGCCTGTTAAGAAAAACCGAGTCTGCTTTATTTCGATGCATAACGAGGGGTTTAACGACAGCCTCGGCGCGGTACGGCTTGAGCTTGAAAAACGCGGCGGATACGATATAAAATTTATTGACAAAAACGATTTGAATATGAAAACTCCGCTGAAGGCGATACGCTTCTTTCTTATAAGAACCGAACAGCTTGCAACGGCGGCTTATGTCTTTTTAAACGACAATTTTCTGCCCATGAGCAGGCTTGATTTTGCCGCGGAAACCACTGTGGCACAGCTTTGGCACGCGGAGGGTGCGTTTAAAAAATTCGGTCTTTCCATAGAACAGCCTCAGCAGTTGAGGCAAAGCGAAATTGAAGCGAATAAGCGCGTCAGCTATGTTGTTTGTTCATCCGAAAATGTTGCCGGAATATATGCCGAGGCGTTCGGCGTGGAAAAGGAAAAGGTTTTGCCTTTGGGCAGTGCCAGAACAGACCTGCTTTATAACGCACGGAATATTCGTCAAATGAAAGAGGAGTTTATCAGTGAGCACCCGGAGTGCGAAAACAAAAAAATTGTTCTTTACGCTCCGACATTTCGTGACGATGAAAAGCAGGACGCGGAAATTATGCGCCGTTTTGAGCTTGAAAAGCTGAAAACGGCACTCGGTGACGAATATGCTTTTTTTATAAGGCTGCATCCGCAGATACATTCCTGTACGGTTGACGAAAGCATAAATCTTACGGATTATCCTGATGTAACACGGCTTATGCTCATTTGCGATGTGCTTATAACCGATTATTCATCAATCTGTATGGATTTTGCCCTGCTGGGAAAGCCCACAGTGTTTTTTGCCTTTGACCTTGATTATTACGAGGGCGCGAGGAGCTTTTATTTTGATTATGAAAGCTATGTTCCGGGTGAGGTTGTCAAGAACACGGACGCTCTTATCGAATGTCTGAAAAAAGGCGCGGACACATCAAGAATCAAGGCGTTTAAGGAGTTTAACTTTGATTATTATGACGGAAAATGCGCCGCAAGAATCGTGGACAGAATAACGGGTAAACGGTAACAATGCAGCCCCTTCACGAATACAATGTATCGGAAGGGGCTGATAATTTTGTGTGTTGACAAGCTGAAAAGGCTGGACTGGCATGATGTGATGATACGGTCTGTGAAAACCTTTTTTCAGGCGGCAATACCTGTTTTGATAACGGCATTGCATGAAGCCGATATATCAGGCGGAAAGGATGCCGTCAGGGCTGTATTGCTGTCAACTGTCGTGTCCTCCGCCACTGCCGGAATAGCGGCTGTATGGAATATGATTTCGGGGCTGAAATGTCTTGAAAAGGAAGAACGGTGCACGCAGCAGGATGAAATACAGACAGAAGAAACGGAAGAACCGCCGCAAGAAGAATAAAAGCTGCCTTACGGCAGCTTTTAAAATTATCCGTATCTTATTTCTTGAAGCAGTCGCTGCAATATACGGGGCGGTCAGTATGAGGCTCAAAGGGAACCTGGCATTCTTTACCGCATTCTGCACATACGGCGTCATACATCTGACGGGGTGCGGAGCTGTTGCGAGCATTCTTGCGTGCGTCACGGCATGCTTTGCAGCGCTGGGGCTCATTTGTGAAACCTTTTTCTGCGTAAAATTCCTGTTCACCGGCTGTAAAGGTGAATTCTTGTCCGCATTCTTTGCAGACGAGGGTCTTGTCTTCGTACATGATATACCTCTGTTGAAAAAATAATATTATGTAAGATTTGTCTTACATCGGTGCTATGATACACTGTTTTTAATAAAAAGTCAATGCTTTTATGCTTGAATATTTAAAAAAATGACAAATTTTTTATGTTATAAAAAGCTGACGGGCGTTTTGAGCGGTCTGATTCAGCAGCTGTTGTGCATCCTGTTTTCGCGCCGCGGCAATAACTGACGCGGAATAAGGAATAAATGAGCTGTCGTTTCGTTTCCCTCGGAACGGGACAGGCGTCATATACGGGCAGTCCGTTTCAATAAGCAGTCTGTCATCGGGAACCATGGCGGCAACCTCAAGCGGCTTTTTGGCGTTTTTAAATGTGGCTGCGCCGCCAAGCCCGATATACATTCCGAGCTTTAAAACCTCTTTTGCTGTTTCAACGCTGCCGGAAAAGCAGTGTACAACACCTCTCGGACGGTACTCAGTCAGTAAAGCCAGCGTGTCGGCGTGTGCCTCCCGGTCGTGTATGATAACGGGCAGGTCAAGCTCCACCGCCGTTTCAAGCTGGCGGCGCAGAAAAAATTTCTGCTTTTCGGCAAGCTCAGCCGAATAGTGATAATCAAGCCCGATTTCGCCCACGGCAACCGCTTTTTTATGTGAATAAAGCTTTTTAATTTCATCAAGCTCGTTTTCGTCTGCGTGCTCCACATCAAGTCCGTGAATGCCGACGGCAGCAAAAATATAATCGTATTTTTCAGCAAGCTCCAACGCCTTAAGGCTGCTTTTCAGATCGCACCCGCAGTTGATAACGCCGGTAACGCCTATTGAGGGCAAACGGGCTAAAAGCTCCTCCCTGTCCGGGTCAAAGGCAGAATTGTCATAATGAGCATGAGAGTCAAATATATTTTTCATAACTAAAAACTAAAAACTGAAAACTAAAAACTAAAAAATAAAACTCACCTAATCTTCGCGCCCTCGGGCATTCCGTCAACAAAGACGACCTTAACATCGTCCTCGCCGCAGTCCCCGGCAAGTATCATGCCGCAGCTTTCCACTCCGCAAAGCACAGCAGGCTTGAGGTTTGCCACAACGATAACGCTGTGACCGATAAGCTCCTCCGGCTTATACCATTTGGCTATGCCGGACGCAACTGTTCTGGGCTTTCCCGTGCCGTCGTCCAATGTGAGCTTTAAAAGCTTCTTTGCTTTTTTAACCGGCTCGCAGTCAACGATTTTCGCTACACGCAGGTCAACCTTTGCAAAGTCGTCAATACCTATCTGCGCTATGCCCTCGATGTCCGCCTTTCTTTCTTCCTTGAGCTGTGCTTCCTTCTGCTGCTTCATCAGCTCTTCAATCATCTTTTCCGCATCTATTCTTGCGAAAAGCGGAACAGCCTCGCCCACATTTTTGCCGGCTTCAAGTCCGTTAAATACCGAAAGGCTGTCATAATCCTTAACATCCGTGCCGATTTCGGCAAAAATCTTTTCCGCGGTTTCGGGCATAAAGGGAGTAAGGAGTATGGCAATATGGCGTATACCCTCAAGAAGATTGTAAAGCACAGTGCCCAGGCGTTCTTTTTTGCTTTCATCCTTGGCATGCGCCCATTGTGTTGTTTCGTCAATATATGGGTGGCAGCGTTTGGCTACATCCCTCACAGCACCTGCCGCATCCGCGATGTGATAGGTCGAAAACGCGCTGTCAACCTTT
>JAKSQS010000067.1 GCA_024404055.1 Clostridia bacterium
CTTCTTTATTTCGTTGCCTGTATGCCGATAGCGATTACCGGCTATCTTTCCGCAATTTATCAGGGCAAGGTTGCCGTTTCCGGCGTAAGTCTCCTTGCAAAAAAATCTGACCAGCTTGCAAAAGCGATGACAATGGCGGCACTTGTTGAAACATACGCCATTCTTACTCTGCTTGTTTCGCTTCTTGCCATTCTCTCAATAGGTAAGGTTTGATAATACACGCCTTTTTAACACTATTATTCAGAGAGGAAGTGCAACGCATTATGCGCTGCGCGTGACGGATTATGACCGGACTTGACAAGATATTATCAAAAATAGCACAGCAGTCACAAATAAAGTGCGATGAAATAGATAATCAGGCAAAGAGAGAAGCACAGGCTTTATGGGAGGATGCAGTACAAAAGGCAACAAATGAAGCACAGAGTATTGTTGATGAAGCACAGGCAAAGGCGGACGCGATAATCAAATCAGCCAAAAACGCCGCAGATTCCGCTTATAAAAAAGAATGTCTGAAGGCAAAAAACGATATTATAAACGATGTTATTGCCGCTTCATATGAGAAGCTTATAACTCTTCCCGACAAGGATTATTTCGATGTTATTCTGAGCCTTTGCATTTCAAATGCACAAAACGGTTGCGGGATTATGCACTTGTGTAAAGCTGATTTAAAACGAATGCCGAAAAATTTTGAGCAGACGCTTTCGCAAATGCTTGAGGACAGCAAGAGCATTAAAATTTCCGGCATAGCGGCGGATATTCCGAACGGATTTATTTTAAGCTACGGAGATGTTGAAATCAACTGTACATTCCATGCGATTTTTGACGGATTGCACGACGAGCTTAAAGATGCAGTATGTCCGATTCTTTTTTCGTGAAAAAAGTACATTGAAAGGAAACGGTATATTACCGCCCGGAATGCAATATGAAAGATGAATTGAAGTATGCCTATGCGGTTGCGCGCACAAAGGCTGTTGAAAACAAGCTGCTTGACCGCAGTGTTATAGACAGACTGATTGCAGCCGAAACAACTCAAAAAGCTTGCCGGATTTTGCGCGACAGCGGTTGGGAAATCCCCGAAAAAGCGGATGCACTCGAATATGCATCGGCAAGAATGGAACAGATTTGGCGTTTTCTTTATGAATCTGCGCCCGATAAATCTGCTCTGTCAATACTTACCGTAGAAAACGATTTTCATAATATTAAAGCCGCGGTAAAATCTGTTTTTACAGATACACAGCCGGACAGGCTGTATATTCGTCCCACCGTACTTAACACAGATGAATTGACTGAAATGAGCAAAAAGCATGATTTTTCATTGCTTGGAGAATATGCGGCATCTGCCGCCCAAAAAGCATATGAAATCGGTGTTGAAACGGGAAACGGACAAAAAACAGATATTATACTTGACATTGCGGCTTTAAACAGGTTAAGTGTACTTTCTCAGCAAAGCAGCTGGCAATTGTTAAAGCAGATATGTGATATAAAGCTTGCCGCAGCAAATATAAAAACGGCAGTCAGAACGGCGCAGGCAAACAAAGAATACGATTTTATCCGTAAAGCTTTATGCAACTGCGGCGGATTAGACAGTGAAAAGCTTGCAAGGTCTGCGTGTGACGGGATTGATGCCGTTTACGGTTATCTTTATACAACCGTGTTTTCAGATGCGGCAGACGCACTGAAAAAAAGCACAACAGCTTTTGAAAAATGGGCTGATGATAAAATTACAGAAGCTGTAAAGGCTGTTAAATGGAAAACACTGGGGTTTGAGCCGCTTGTGGCATATTATTATGCAAATCTTGCCGAAGTAAAAAATGTCAGAATTATACTCGGCGCGAAAATCAGCGGAGCAGATGAACAGACCGTAAGGCAGAGAGTGAGGGAGCTGTATGTATAAAATCGCGGTTATGGGCGACAGGGACAGCATATACGGATTTGCGGCTCTCGGTTTTGAAATTTTTCCCGTTGACTCTGTTGAGCAAGCAAGAAAAAATCTGAAAACCTTTGCGGACGGAGAATATGCAGCGGTATATATTACGGAGGCTGTTGCAAGCGGTCTTTCGGCAGAGCTTGAGTTTTTCCGTGAAAAGATGAATCCTGCAATTATACCTATACCCGGAATCACAGGGAATACAGGTATAGGCATGAAAAATGTCAGCAAATCGGTGGAACAGGCTGTCGGTTCTGACATAATATCCTAACAGTATAGAAATGGAATGGTGATTGAATTGAGCAACGGTACAATTACAAAGGTATCCGGACCTCTCGTTATTGCCTCCGGTATGCGTGACGCGAATATGTTCGATGTTGTTCGTGTCAGCCGTCAGCGGCTTATCGGTGAAATAATTGAGATGCACGGTGATAAAGCCTCCATACAGGTATATGAAGAAACCTCCGGACTTTCAACGGGTGAGCCGGTGGAATCTACAGGTGTCCCAATGAGCGTTGAGCTCGGACCCGGACTTATAGGCAGTATATTTGACGGTATTCAGCGCCCCCTTGTTGAAATAATGAAGCTTACGGGAAACAATCTGACAAGAGGTGTAGAGGTTCCGTCGCTTGACAGAGAGAAGAAATGGAGCTTTAACGCCTGTGTAAAGCCTGGTGACAGGGTTATGGCAGGTGACATAATCGGCACTGTGCAGGAAACAGATATTGTTAATCATAAAATAATGGTTCCGCCTGCGGTGAACGGAACCGTAAAGGAAATAAAAAGCGGAAAATACACTGTTACGGACACTGTGGCGGTTATTACCGATGAAAAAGGCAAGGTCGTGCCGGTGGGACTAATGCAGACATGGCCTGTCAGAAAAGGCAGACCGTACAGAAAAAAGCTTTCTCCCGATAAACCGCTTATCACGGGTCAGCGTGTTATTGATGCGCTTTTCCCCATTGCAAAGGGCGGTGTGGCGGCAATTCCCGGTCCGTTCGGAAGCGGTAAAACAGTAACGCAGCATCAGCTTGCCAAATGGGCAGAGGCGGATATTGTTGTTTATATAGGCTGCGGTGAGCGCGGCAATGAAATGACGGATGTTCTTAATGAATTTCCGGAGCTGATTGACCCGCACACGGGTAAATCGCTTATGGAAAGAACAGTGCTTATCGCCAATACCTCCGATATGCCTGTTGCCGCCCGTGAAGCTTCAATTTATACAGGTATAACAATTGCGGAGTATTTCCGCGATATGGGTTATTCCGTGGCTCTTATGGCTGACTCTACCTCACGCTGGGCTGAAGCACTGCGTGAAATGTCAGGCAGGCTTGAAGAAATGCCCGGTGAGGAAGGTTATCCGGCTTACCTCGGCAGCAGACTTGCGCAGTTTTATGAGCGTGCCGGCAGAGTTGTCTCCCTCGGACAGGATGAAAGAGAGGGCGCACTTTCCGTTATCGGTGCGGTGTCTCCTCCCGGCGGCGATATTTCAGAACCCGTTTCGCAGGCTACGCTGCGTATTGTAAAGGTGTTCTGGGGTCTCGACTCTGCTCTTGCTTATAAAAGACATTTTCCGGCAATCAACTGGCTTACAAGCTATTCGCTTTATGTATCAACACTTTCAAAATGGTTTGATGAAAATGTCGGCAAGGAGTGGATGGAGCTTCGCTCACGCATGATGTCACTTTTGAGTGACGAGGCGGGTCTTGAAGAAATAGTTAAGCTTGTAGGTATGGATGCGCTATCGGCAACAGACAGACTTAAAATGGAAGCCGCAAGAAGCATCCGTGAAGACTTCCTGCATCAGCTTGCCTTCCATGATGTGGATACTTACACATCACTGCATAAGCAGCTTTTGATGATGAAGCTGATTATCGCTTATTATGATAAATCACTTAGGAAGCTTTCCGACGGCGGCGATATTGAAGCTCTGACAAAGCTTCCTGTAAGAGAAAATATAGGCAGGTTTAAATATATAAAGGAAGAAGATACCGATTCCGAATATAAAAAAATCTGTGCCGTCCTCGACTCACAGATAGCAGACGCAAACATTAAGGAGGAATTCTGATATGCCGAAAGAGTACAGAACCATACAGGAAGTGGCGGGTCCTCTTATGCTTGTTAAAGAGGTTATCGGAGTTGCTTATAATGAGCTTGGTGAAATTGAGCTTGCAAACGGAGAAAAAAGACGCTGTCGCGTGCTTGAAATAGACGGTACAAATGCCCTTGTTCAGCTTTTTGAAAGCTCAACAGGTATAAATCTTGCAGACAGCAAGGTCAGATTTTTAGGCAGACAAATGGAGCTTGGCGTATCTGAAGATATGCTCGGCAGAGTTTTTGACGGCCTCGGAAGACCGATAGACGGCGGTCCCGAAATCATTCCCGCAAAGAGGCTTGATGTAAACGGCAAGCCGATGAATCCGGCCGCCAGAAGCTATCCGCAGGAGTTTATTCAGACCGGTGTTTCAGCCATAGACGGTCTTAATACTCTTGTCAGAGGACAGAAGCTTCCGATATTCTCCGCATCCGGTCTTCCTCACGCGGAGCTTGCCGCGCAGATTGCGAAGCAGTCGAAGGTTCGCGGCACTGATGAATCCTTTGCGGTTGTTTTTGCGGCACTTGGTCTCACACTTGCGGAGGCAAACTTTTTTGTTGAATCCTTCCGTGAAACAGGGGCTCTTGAAAGAACCGTTATGTTCTCTAATCTTGCAAACGACCCTGCAATAGAAAGAATTGCAACCCCGAAAATGGCACTCACAGCAGCAGAATATCTTGCGTTCGAGAAAGATATGCATGTGCTTGTTATACTTACGGATATAACAAATTATGCTGATGCCCTGCGTGAGGTTTCAGCCGCCCGCAAGGAGGTTCCCGGAAGAAGAGGTTATCCCGGATATATGTATACAGACCTTGCCGGCATATATGAAAGAGCCGGAAGACAGAACGGCAAAAAGGGCAGTATAACCATGATTCCTATTCTTTCAATGCCGGAGGATGATAAAACACATCCTATCCCCGACCTTACAGGATATATCACAGAGGGTCAGATAATTTTAAGCCGTGAATTATACAGAAAGGGTGTAAATCCGCCTATTGATGTTCTTCCTTCTCTTTCGAGATTGAAAGACAAGGGCATAGGCGAAGGCAAAACGAGAGCTGACCATTCAAATACCATGAATCAGCTTTTCTCTGCTTACGCAAGAGGCAAGGACGCAAAGGAACTTATGATTGTTCTCGGTGAAGCGGCATTGACTGATATTGACAAGCTGTATGCCGAATTTGCCGATGAATTTGAAAAGCAGTATGTTTCACAGGGCTTTGACACAAACAGAAGTATTGAGCAAACCCTTGATACAGGCTGGAAGCTTCTTTCCATACTTCCGAGAAGTGAGCTTAAGCGTATAAGTGATGAATTCCTTGATAAATATTACATCGTATGACATAAGAGAGGTGTAACAGGTGGCTGTTCTTAATGTAAACCCCACCCGTATGGAGCTTACCAATCTTAAGCGTAAGCTTTTAACTGCGAGAAGAGGACATAAGCTGCTCAAGGATAAGCGCGACGAGCTGATGCGGCAGTTTTTAGACCTTGTCAGAGAAAATAAGCGTTTGAGAGCAAGGGTTGAAGAAGGTATCAGGGATGCAAACAGGCATATGGCAATTGCAAGAAGTGTTATGCGTGATGAAGAAATTGATGTCGCGCTGATGATGCCTGTCCAAAGTGTGAGCGTTGATATAACAGAAAAAAACGCAATGAGCGTTATAATCCCCGAATATAAAACTTTTTTCCGCAGTGCGGACGAAAATGATATGTATTCATACGGTTATGCTTTCACATCCTGCGACCTTGACAACGCCGTTAAAAGTCTTTCCGATATTATGCCGGATATGATAAGGCTTGCTGAAACGGAAAAAACCTGTCAGCTTATGGCAAGTGAAATTGAAAAAACAAGAAGGCGCGTCAACGCGCTTGAGCACATTATGATTCCGCAATATGAAGAAACAATAAAATATATTACTATGAAGCTTGATGAAAACGAGCGCAGCACCACAACAAGACTGATGAAGGTTAAGGATATGATGCTTGAAAAAGCACATAATTATACTGCGTGATGACTGATGAAGATGAAATACTCATAAGTTTGTCAGACGACAAAATCAGGCTGACTGATGAAAACAGTATGCTGACGAATACGCGATTTCTGGATATTCGTCAGCAAACGTTGCTTTTCAGCCGATTTTCACGCGATAAAAGGTGCTGCCGCGTGCTTTTTGGCGGATATGAACAGGCTGAAAGAAGGATGATGTTTTTTATTCCTGATTTTATAGAAATAAATGACAGCATTTCTCTATCAGATTTTTTTAAGGAAAATACGGAGCTTTGTCCGCTTTGCGCCGTCAGAGTGAAAAAAGACCGGTTTTCAGGTGCTCTCACCCACCGGGATTATCTTGGTGCTCTTATGGGGCTCGGAATAAAAAGGGAAACCGTGGGCGATATAATTATATGTGACGATGGCTGCGACATTATATGCGAAACAAATGTCGCAAAATACATATGCGAAAATATAACTTCGGCAGGACGCGCCACAGTGCAGGCGTGTATTATTCCGTTAAAAGAAATAAGAGAGCCTAAGGAAAGCTTTGAAATTGAATTTCACACCGTAGCTTCTTTAAGGCTTGATGCCGTTGCCGCACAGGCATTTCGACTTTCAAGAACAAAAGCGGTGGAGGCAATCAATAAGGGACTTGTATTTATTAACGGTATACAAACCTTTAAATGTGATGCTAAAATCGAGGAAAACGACAAGATAGTTTTAAGAGGCAAAGGAAAAATAATATTATCCGAAATTCTCGGTGAAAGTCAGAAGGGGAGAATACGGATTAATATAAAAATATATAAATAAGCAGGGTGATATTTTGAAGGTCAAAGGAAGTAACTATACAATTGAACAGCTTGATTTAAGTGTAAAGCCGGAAAAAATTGACGAAAAATACAAATATCTTTATGAATATTCAACGGTTGATGAAGGCAGCGGTTATCTCGGTCATCCTGATTCGGTACTGCTGAAGGACGGGAGAATACTTACCGTTTATCCGCAAGGTCACGGAAAAGGCGCAATATTAAGCGCGATAAGCGATGACGGTGGATTGAGTTATACAGATAAGCTTAAAAGAACGCCGGAAAGCTGGAAAAAATCAAGAGAAACGCCGACGGTATACCGACTTGAATTTTCTGACAGACCAGACAGACTTATTCTTATCAGCGGAAACCCGAGATGGGGTATGGAGCCTACGACAGGAGGCTTTAACTGCTCTGTTTCAACAAATGAAGGTAAAAGCTGGAGTGAATTTAAGCTTTTTTATTCAAAAAATGACAGATACATATGTATTCCCATTGTTGCCATGGCTTCTCTGACAAGACTTAAAGAAAACGGCGTTTTTGTTGATAAATGGATGGGACTTTTCCACGATTCTGTTTTTCATAATTATAAAACAATTCTTACTCTTGATGCAAACGATGTTCCCCACTGGTCAAAGCCCGTGAGATATTTCAGAAAATACAGGCGAATTGAGAAAAAATCAAATATGTGTGAGGTGGAATGTGTCCGTTCCGACAAAGGGCAGGGGAATGAACTTTGCTTAATAACCCGCAGCAATTCAAAAAAGGTAAACACCATGCTTTCCTTCTCATCTGACGAAGGGAAAACATGGAGCGCACCGGTGTATGCTCCTTCTTCGTTAAATGGGGAAAGGCACAAGGCGGAATATCTGCCGGACGGCAGACTTTTCATCACTTTTCGCTCAATTGAACGCGATGAAGAAAAAATCAAAAAGTATTCATCCGCTAAATCAAGACCGTGGTACAGTGAAGGCTGGGTTGCGTGGGTCGGAACATTTGATGACCTGAAAAACGGAACTGAAGGACAGTACAGAATAAAAATAGCTCATACATATCTGCCACAGCAAAACGCGCCCGAAACGGAAGCAAATGCGGATACAGGCTATTGCGGTAATGTCATACTTAACGACGGTACAGTTGTTACAAGCACATACGGCATTTTTTCACCCGATAAGGATGAAAACGGAAACAGAAAAACATTTATTGTTTCAAAAAGAATAAACCTGCATGATACAGATGAACTTATAGAAATGTTAAAGGGGCAAAAATTATGATGTACGATACTTCAAAATTTCGAGGAATATTCGTAGCGTTTAATTCCCTATTCGACAGTGAAGACAAGGTATATATTTCTTCAATAAAAAAGCTTGTCAGAAAATACCGTGAAACAGGTGTAACAGGACTATATCTGTGCGGTTCAACAGGTGAAGGCATAATGATGAGCGTTGAAGAAAGAAAACAGCTTACAGAAGCAGTGATGGAAGAGGTCGGCGGTGAAATGGTTATCATTGTCCATGTCGGTGCCTGTGCGACAAAAGACGCGGTTGAGCTTGCAAAGCACACACAGCAGGTCGGCGCAGATGCGGTGTCCGCCGTTCCGAGTATATATTACAGGCTGCCGGAGGAATCAATAAAGCTCAATTGGGATATGATAAGTGAGGCTGCTGATTTACCCTTCTTCATATATAATATTCCTGCGCTTACGGGATATAACCTTACACTTGACCTGTTTAAAAAAATGCTGCAAAATCCGAGGGTATGCGGAATTAAAAATTCAAGTGACAGCTCATGGCAAATAGAGAGATTTAAAACAATCGGAGGTAAAGATTTCGTTGTTTTCAACGGACCTGACGAGCAATATCTCGGCGGCAGAATGCTGGGAGCGGATGCGGGTATCGGCGGAACATACGGAGCAATGCCCGAGCTGTATGTTCATCTTGAAAGCCTTATACAAAAGGGCGATATGAAAAACGCAAGAATATGGCAGCAAAGAATAAATGAATGTATTTTTGCTTTACTTGACTGTCCGTCACTATACGGGGCAAGCAAGGGTGTAATCTTTCACAGATACAGCATAGATTGCGGTCAGCCGAGAAAGCCGCTTTTGCCTGTTGACCCGAACAGTGAAAAGGTTCTTCACGCAACAAAGCTTATTGAAAATTATGTTTCGATGATATAAAAACGCACGGTGTATAAGAGAAATTCTTCTTTTATACACCGTGTAAATTATATTTGGAGTTTAATCGGTGACGGCCTTCCACACCTTTACCGTTACAAGAGCACCTTTTTCGCACTCCTTACCTGCGGACGGAGAAACGGAATATACATTATCGGCTGTTTTATCACCCGGATTATCAACATATACTTTTTTGACCTTGAAGCCTTCTTTAGTAAGAATGCCGAACGCTTCTTTATATGACTTCCCGACCACCTTCGGGACTGCCTTTTTCTCAACAGGAGCGGCTGTTGTGGGTTCTTCGGTTGTCGGCTCCTGTGTAACGCCCGGTAGAAAAGCGAAAAGCTCAACATACGGTTCAAACTGCGGAATCTGAATATAATTGCGTATTACAGTCGGATAAAGGAAAACGGTTGCCACACACAGTATTATAAATGTAATTATCGCGGTAAGAAACAGTGTTCCTGCTCCGCCTTTTTTCTTTTTCTTATTTTTCTTATTAACAGCTTTTTTTACAGGCTTTTCATCTTTAGCTTCCTGTTGTACATTGCTTCCGCCGGGTTCTTCATTTTCCATCGCGTTTGTTTCACTATCGTCAGGCACATTATTTTCCTGCTCGGAAATGCCGGAAGCCTTCTGTTCGATATTCTCTTCTTCTCCGGACTGCTGCCGGCTGTCATCAACAGCTTGTTCAAGAGGAATATTGTTTGCTTCATATACGGGTGCAGCACCGCGCAGCTCAGAAGCGGTTTTGATTCTGTCTGGCGGAAGTATTCTCATGCCGCTGAAAAGCACCTTAATAACACCGGCAGGAAGCGAATTAACGATTTCGCGCTGAATCATCAATTGGTCCTTTGCGGCGCGATCTGTTGATTTCGGAGGAATAAGCCCCGTAATTGTGTGATACAGGGAAGCGGTGAATGCATAAATATCTGTCCATGTGCCAACAGGATAGCCCGTACTGTAACATTCAATCGGTGAATATCCGTTGAAAATATATCCGTTTATCTCGTTGCAGTATTCGGGAATCGCAAAACCGCCGAATATAAGTCTGCCGTCATTGCTTACAAGCAGCGTTGACGGAGAAATTGCACCGTGAACTATGCTGTGTGAGTGCAATTCCTCAAGCGTCGCAATTGCCGGCGTGAACAGCTCCTTAACATTGTCCCACGGCAAACGGAGATTGTGATTAAAAAGATATTCATCAAGAGTAACAGCTTCAATATGCTCCGTTACAACATAGGCGGTGAGATTTTCATTTGTTATTATATCAACAACATGAGCGAAGGATGAGCTTTTATGCATACGCATAAGCTTACGCCACATCTGAACAAAAGACTGTAAATAACTGTAATATATCTGCTGCGCGTCGACCTTAACGCGTATAGACATATCAATTCCGCCTCTTTTAACAATATTGAGCGGAAGAAATTCCCTGATTTTAACAGGTGCATTGTGAAGAGTATCAAAACCTATGTATGTAACGCCTTCAGCATAAACCTTCAGTGCTTTGCCGATAATGTATCTGCCGCCGATAACGGTTCCCGCCGGAAGATAGGGGAGAGGTTGATTTGGAAAAGGATACTGACCGCAATATGGGCAAATATCCATAGCGTCCGGAATTGTATGCATACAGCACATACAGCGAAGCTTTTCAGCCATAACAGGACACACTCCTTTATTTAATTTATCCTGCATATTTTACAAAAAAAAACAAATATTGTCAATATAAATATCGGATAGTAATATACTAAATGAACTTTGCTTGCTGTGTTTTTCCCTAATCC
>JAKSQS010000068.1 GCA_024404055.1 Clostridia bacterium
AAATAAAAAATACCTCCGGTAAGGCAGAGTGCTTTCCTTTATGAACACACATAAGGAAAGCACTAACTGTAACAATATTATTTTTGTTTTTCGTTCTGCGCCGAAGATGCCAATCCGGGTTAGATGATGCCCTGTGCAAGCATAGCATCCGCAACCTTCTTGAAGCCTGCAATGTTCGCGCCGGCAACAAGGTCATAGCCGAGCCCGACTTCCTCTGCTGCTGCGGCGGAGTTGTCGTGGATATTCTTCATAATCTGCTTCAGCTTTGCGTCAACCTCTTCGGCAGTCCATGAATATCTCATGGAGTTCTGGCTCATTTCAAGTGCGGAAACCGCAACGCCGCCCGCATTGACCGCCTTGGAGGGGGCAACGGACTTGCAGTTGGCTCTTAAAAGAGCAAGTGCCTCATTGGTTGTGGGCATATTGGAAACCTCAACATAATAAGGAACACCGTTGGCGATTATCTGCTTTGCCTCATCAACGCCGACCTCATTCTGTGTGGCGCAGGGCATAACAACATCCGCCTTAACGCCCCACGGCTTCTGTCCCGGGAAGAACTGAGCGCCGAACTTATCCGCATAATCCTGAACCTTATCTCTGCCGCTCGCTCTCATTTCAAGCATATATGCAATCTTTTCGGGTGTGCTTACGCCGTCCTTATCGTAAATATATCCGTCGGGACCCGAAATTGTGAGAACCTTGCCGCCGAGCTCCGTAATTTTCTTTACCGCACCCCATGCAACATTGCCGAAGCCGGAAACCGCAAAGGTCTTACCCTCAACGGATTCTCCGAAATGCTTAAGCATTTCAGCCGCATAATAGGTTGCGCCGAAGCCGGTTGCCTCGGGTCTGATAAGCGAACCGCCGTAGGGAATGCCCTTACCTGTGAGCACGCCGTTTTCAAAGCTGCCCTTTATGCGCTTATACTGACCGTAAAGATAACCGATTTCGCGTCCGCCGACACCGAGGTCACCGGCGGGAACATCCATATCGGGACCGATATGTCTGTAAAGCTCCGTCATAAACGCCTGGCAGAAGCGCATAATTTCTCTGTCTGATTTGCCTCTGGGGTCAAAATCGGAGCCGCCCTTTGCGCCGCCTATCGGAAGACCCGTCAAACTGTTTTTGAAAATCTGCTCAAAGCCGAGGAACTTCATAATGCCGATATATACCGAGGGGTGAAAACGAAGTCCGCCCTTATAGGGACCTATGGCATTGTTGAACTGCACGCGGTAGCCCTTATTGACATGAACCGTGCCGTTGTCGTCCGTCCAGGTCACTCTGAATGAAATTTCTCTGTCAGGCTCGGTCAGTCTTTCAAGAATGGCATTGCTCCTGTAAAGCTCCTCATTTTTTTCTATGACGGGTGCAAGTGGACCGAGTACCGCCGCATCCGTTTGAATGACCTCGGGCTGTGTGGAATACTTCTGCTTGAGATTTGCGATAACTTCGGTGACATAACTCATACATTTTTCTCCTTTTTGTAAACAAAAAACTCTACTCCAGT
Source organism: Clostridia bacterium (assembly GCA_024404055.1). Taxonomy (GTDB): domain Bacteria; phylum Bacillota; class Clostridia; order Oscillospirales; family Acutalibacteraceae; genus UBA6857. The sequence continues at coordinate 1,508 of JAKSQS010000068.1, forward strand.
TTACCTTGTAAATTATATCACCGCTTTTTTTGTTTGTCAACAATATTTGTGTTATACAGCTTGACAAACATATAAAATAAAGCTTAAAATATGTAATGGATTATAAGGAAATATAACGGAGAGAACCATGACACAACAAAGCTCGAAAGAGAAAATACAGCGTGCAATGCTTTTTGAAATGAAACGGACGCATTACAGCAAGGTTACTGTCAGTGCAATAATACAGCTTGCAGGGATAAACCGCTCCACCTTTTACAGGTACTATACCGATATTATCGACCTTTATAACGATATAAGCACACAACTGATAGCAAAAATACTTCTTCCGCTCGATACGGCGGAAAGCTTCAATGCAGACCCGAAAAAGATTTTTTTCGATATTTCAGATAAAATCAGCAAAAGCCGTATGCAGTACAGTAACGAATTCAGCGTTTTGTGCAGTGAAAACGGAAATTCCGATTTTATTGTCCGTCTCAGAAACAAATATAATGAAAAGCTGTATTCACTGCTTAAAAGCGGCGGAATGCCGGAAAAAGCAGCCGTTGAAGCGGCAAACACCTACTCTGATAATTTTATTATTTGCGCTCTTGAAAACCATAAAAGCGCATATTTCAATCCGGAGCCGAAATACCATAATCCGAATTTTCAGTTTGGCCTGAATAAAACCGTAGCCGAAAACTCGGCTGAATATATTTCCTCCCTGGGTCTCGGAACAGTCTCAAGCATTTACGGGAAAATGTTTCCGGTTCTGATTTCTCTTTGCAACAAATATCACTTTAAGCCTTTCCGTATAAATGAGTTTATGGAGCTGACGGGAATACACAGAACGGTTTTTTACAGATATTTCAACAATGTCAACTCAATGATTTCAACCCTTTTCACCTGCTTTGCCCATGTTGTTGCAAGGTATGCATTGCTTATTGTAACCGCCGAAAGCGTGAATGCAGAAATGCTGACGCTGAAAAAAGAAACTGATTTTTCAAGAGAAGCAGCGGAAATTTTCAAAAATCCAATGCATGAGCACATACTGATAGACTTTTTCGCATCGGTATACCACATTGTTCTGTCCGAGTGCAATGTGCCGGACGAAGACAGTATCACAAAGTCGTACATATGTGATATACTGCGTTGTATGCGATATTATCTTACTGATTTTGATGAAGAAGCATTTATTCTATCTGTTGAAAAGGCACGCAAAATCAAAAGCTCTTTAGTGTAATTTTTAACGATTTGTTAATTAAACTTGGCTGTCTTTTGTCAACCTGTGACAAAAGACAGCTTTTTGTTGCTTGAAAAATTGTCTTATTTTTCATAAAATGTATATGTGAGCACTGCTCAACATTATATTTTTAAGGAGGCATTCCTATGAAAAAAACATTGGCAATCGTTCTGTCTTTTCTGATGCTTGTCTGTGCTCTTCCGTTCGGTGCGGCAGCAGCAGATGCAAAATATGACAGAGCAGCAATTGCCGCAGGCGACGCGGAGTATATTTCATCCCTTTCGGATGAACAGGTGCTCAGCGTTCTGCTCGACTGGGCTGACAGAGAAATCGCTTCTCTCGCAGCCGACTTTGACAGCTTTGAGCTTTCCGTATACGGTCAGAACCTTGAAATTGACCTCGGTATCGACGGTATAAACGGAATACTCAAGTACAAGGACTATCTCACTCAGCTCGGCGGAGATTTTGCAAAGCTTGACACATCACTTCTCCCCTCTGAAAGAGGCAGTAATGATACGGAATTTGTATTTTCCGTTATCGAGTTTATGGCGGCAAACTCCGAGATATTCGGCAAGGTATTCTCCTGGGAAGAGGGACAGACCTTTTATTACGGCCTTGTAGGCGAATACATCACAAACCCCGACAACAATGTTGATACCGAAATAGTTGATTTTTACAACAACTATCTTGTAGGCAACGACATTCAGGAAAAATTCGTTTCCGAAATTGCCCGTGAAATGAATTATAAGAAGACAGAAAATGAGCCCTTTGACGATATTATCAACAACGGCATCAAGGGCTACATTGCAGACCTTTTCTCCGGTCTCGGTCTTCTTTCCGAGGATGGCGTTACCACTCTTAAGGATAACGCTCAGTTTGACCTCAGAACCACCGATATTTACACGCTTGTTAAAGCTTTTGTTACCCTTCTTCAGAATGACAACCGGGACAGCGCGGCAACACTTTTCACTTATCTTCTTGATAACGCCGTCCGTCCCGCAATGAAGATTGCTTTGGGTTACACTCCGGCAGAAGGCAAGGAAGTAGCAGTGACTGAAGCATTAACGAATGACTTTGCGGCATATTACGGCGACCTTGAAAAGCTTGAGGAAATTTCCGGCGGTAAGCTTTATTTCCACGCCAAAGACGGTAATTATTATGTAATAACTCTTTCCGAAGGTCAAATTTCCGGTGCCAAGGAGCTTACATGGGGCGAAAGCCTTCTGAACTTTGAGCCTCCCACGGTAGAAATATGGGACAGCGAAAAGAAGGTCGGCGGCGAATACACACCCGTATCGGCTGACATTGAAAGCTATGAGCCCACGGTTTACACCGATGCAAAATATGCAGAGGCAATGCAGTCTGATTATTTAAAGGATTATGTTGCAGCGGCTGAAAGCTTCGGCATCAATGTTACAACCGATGCTGTTCCCGAAGCAATAAAGACCATTCTTAACGGCGAAGGCTCTGAAATGAAGGATAAATTCGTCTTTAAGATTAACGGTAAGGTTTTCGGTGAAGAAATTACCGACATTGAAATTACATTTGACGAAATAGAAGCAGCAGCAAATCAGGCAATCAGTGACATGCTTCCCTCTTTACAGACAGAGTTCATTGATCCTACCATTAATCAGGCGGTTGACACAGCAAACGGCGTTCTTTCAAGTCTTTCCGCTTATAAGGCATTCCTTCCCGCCCTCGGCTTCCCCGATGAATTCAGCGGTGCGGCAACAATCAATTCCGTAACGGTCAAGCTTGCATACACAGGCTATTCGGATGAGGATACATTTGTATGTGAGGTTTCGGTAAAGCCCGTTTACGACATAAGCTACACAGGCAATATCTGGAACTATATGCAGTATGCGGAGCCTGCAAAGGATCTGATTATAAATACAATCGGCGAAACAATTGAAATCCCCCCCTTCGGAAAAATCAATGTTGCAGCCCTTATTAAGGACATCGATCTCAGCTCCGGCACAATTGAAGATATTGTTGACCAGGCAGTTGAGCAGGTTATTACAAATCCCGTAGCAACAATCGTTGTTGACAATCTCAACGGCTCTGTTGAAGGACTTGAAGATATAACAAATCTCATGAACTTCATCAACACCGACTTTGATGTAAACCTTGACATACTTGATTTTGCATCAAACTATGATGCTTATAACGGCGTTATCGGTCAGATGAACAGAATACTCTGCGACACACTTAAGATGCTCCTTTCTGCAGAAGGCTATGCTTCACTCGGACTGACTACGGGCAAAAATGACAATCTTACGGATAATCTTGAAAAGCTTTGCGCAAAGGCAGACAGCATAATTTCACTTGCGAAAACATTTGTTGACGAAGCAGGCTTTGCAGAGTTCACAAAGGGTCTTTCCGATGTATTTGCTTCAAGCCACGGCTTCAACGCAGGCATGATTTACAATCTTGATTTCTCATCGGTTGAAAATCTTTATGTATGCGCGATAAGACTCGGCTGTTACTTCCTTGTTAAGGATAATTCCGGCATACTTTACGATATTCATCTCATCGTTGAAGATATGGACACACTTGACGCAATGGCAGTCGGCGTTACAAACTATCTGCTTGCAAAAGCGGTTAAAAAAGCAAATAAAAATATTGACGGCTTCAGCTATACCTATACGGCATATGATGCGGCAGGACTTAAAAATGTAAACGACAGCGCAAAGAATGCCGATTACGCAAAGAACACCATTATGAACGACCTGACAAACCTCGCGGGCTACGCAGTGGCAGACTGGGGCGTTAAGTTCGCAAACGGCAAGGTCAATGAAGCGATTGACACACTCAACCAAAAGTGCGATACCGACTTCCCCTATGTTGCGTTTGACCTCGGCGCATCCCTCGGCTCAAAGAGCTGGAGCGTCAACCTCACAAATCTTGTTGACAGAATACTTTATTTCGCTGAAGGACTTGTTATCTGTGCTGGTGATGCCGCAAAATGCGACAATGTATTTGATAAAATCAGCACGGTTGCAAACGCTGTTCTTCCGCTGGGCTCACTTTGCTCCAACTGCGCCGCAAACGGCTTTGCACTTGATATTGACACCGTACTCAACAAATACATCTTCACAGATGCGCTTGCAGGTGATTTTGAACACTTCCTCGGTCTGTTTGAAACCGATGTTAAGACAAACGATGTTGCGCAGGGCGTAAGCGTTACAAAGGCACTCATCAAATCCAGCGAACACATTGTTGACGCATTCTTCCCCGACACGGTCAATTCCGAAGACTATATGGACTACACACCGGCTGAGAAGGTTCAGGAATATTTCACCTCCTCAGAGGACGATGCCGTAATAGCCTCCAACAACATGAAGAGCATAAACGGCAGAAAGACCGCCCTTCTTCCCTTCGCGGCAAGAGCCGTTAAGGAATCCGGCATACTCCCCTATTTCGCAGCTTGCAACAACCATGTTTTCGGCGACATCATACCCGAGGTTAAGGCAACCTGCCATTCAACCGGTCACAGCGCATATAAGGTATGCTCAGTATGCGGATATAAGGACGGTTACACCGAATACGGCAAGGATGCAGCCAACCACGACGGTGAAAAGCAGAATATTGCGGCTGTTGAACCGACCTGCACGAAGGCAGGCAGCACTGCCGGTGTTAAATGCCTCGGCTGCGGTCAGTACATTACCGCTCCTACCACAAGACCCGCAACAGGACACCATTTCGGTAACTGGACGGTTACAAAGACTGCGGACTGCGTAAACGCCGGTTCACAGACAAGAAGCTGCTCATGCGGCGCAAAAGAGACACAGGCAATCCCCGCAACGGGAAATCATGTTGACGCTGACGGAAACGGTCACTGCGACACCTGCGATAAGGACCTCAATCCTCAGGACAACAGCTTCTTCGGCAAAATCAAAGCATTCTTCCAGAAGATAATTGACTGGTTCAAGAACCTGTTCAACTTCTGATTTCAGTTTGTTATATAACAGCCTTGTGTTGTCACTTCAAACCGGTAAATAAATAAAAAACAAGGGATTTTAGACATATCCGCATTACGGATAGACTTAAAATCCCTTACTTTTTTATGTTTTTCAGTGCAAAAGCCAAAGCTTCAATTTTCTTTTTGTTCCTGCGGAAGCAGACCGTATGCTGTTACAAAAATAATTACAACAGCGAAGCCGATAATCGCAAGCGTTCCCATTTTTTCGCCGCAGAATATCGCAACGGGAATCGGGTTGAAAATAGGCTCTATCGTAAGTATCAGAGAGCCCTCAATTTTATCAACAAGCTTTATACCCTTGCTGAAAAGCACATTTGCAAGTCCGTACTGGAACACGCCGAGTACAAGCACCCATATCACATTTTTTGCGTCAAAGCTCAAGCCCTTATCAAAGAACATGAAGGGCAGGCACACAAGGAAGCCGATAGCGTTTCCCATAATCATGCTGCTTTCGGAATCGCTGCCTTCAGAGTTCGTAATGATAATCTGTCCGGCAAAGGTAAAGCCCGACAAAAGTCCGAGCAGATTGCCGACTATTCTTGTGGGGTCAAGATTATCCGCAAACGAAAGCACACAGCCGACGAAAACCGCAAAGGTGATAAGCGCCTCGCTGAGCCGCGCTTTCTTTTTCTGGAAAACCACTGAATACAGAAATACGAGAATCGGCGCAATATATTGCAGCACAATTGCCGTCCCCGCCGTTGTCAGCTTTATGGACAGAACATAGAGTATACTCGTGATGCTTATCATCAATGCGCCGAGTACATTTGTTTTTGTGAAGCTGATTTTAAAGCTTCTTCTTACGGCAAGCACCATAATAAGGGAAATAAGGCTGCGCATACTCATAAGAGACATGGAATTCCATGTTATGGATTTCACGCAAACGCCCGCAAGTCCCCACAGCAAGGCAGTTGTCACCATAAGAAGTCTGCCGATATTATGTTGTCTTTTTGTTATCATTTTACCAGTTTACATCCCAGCGTTTTTTATATCCGCTTTTTTCTTCCTGTGTTTTTTTATCGGACATATCCTTGCCCGTTCTTCTTTTTTCTTCAAGCAGAGCATCAAATTTTTCCGTATCAAACGGAAGTGTTACGGCTTCACCCGTCCATGATGAAAGATATGCGGCGTTGGAAATGCTCAATTCGTTAATTCCGTCATACCCGGGCGCAAGCAGCTCTTCACCGTAAAGCACTGCGCGGCTGAAATTGCGCAGAATCGCCCTGTGAGCCTCTTCCGAGGCTTCAGCGATATATTCCTCATATTCCACATCGGGCTTTTTATCGGCAAGAGACGCGCTGAAACAGTAATCTCTTTCGTGAACGGACAGCTTCCAGTGCTTAAGCTTTCCGTCTTCAAGCACGATTTTGCCAAGGTCGCCCGAAATTTCAAGCCGGTTTGTGCCTGGGTATTCGCCGGTGGTGGTCAGAAATACGGCGGTAGCCCCGTTTGCGTATTCGGCATATATTGCGGCATCATCCTCAACCTCAATGTTGTGATATTTTGCCGTTTCGCATACCGCACGGATTTTTTGCGGCATACCGAATATCCACTGCCACAGGTCAAGGTTGTGCGGTGCCTGATTTAAAAGCACGCCGCCGCCCTCACCCTTCCATGTGGCGCGCCATGTGCCCGAATCGTAATATGCCTGTGTTCTGTACCAGTTTGTGATAATCCATACAAGCCGCTTCGGTGCTCCGAGAGCTCCGCTTTTAACGATTTCCCTCGCCCTCGCGAACAGAGGGTTTGTGCGCTGATTGAACATAATGCCGAACACAAGTCCGCTTTCCTTTGCCTTTTCGTTAAGAGCCCGTGCGGCACTTACGGTAACATCCTCCGGCTTTTCCGTCAGAACATGAAGTCCCGCGTCAAGTGCTTCACAGGCAATAAGGGAATGAAAACGGTGCGGAGTTGCTATAACAACAGCATCGCAAAGTCCGCTTTCAAGAAGCTGACCGTAATTTTCAAATACCGGGATACCGGGAAAATCCGCTTTCAGCACTTCTCTGCGCTTCTCGTCCGTATCGCACAGGGCGCAAAGCTGCATTGTGTCGATTTCCCCGTTGAAAAGGGCTTTTGCGTGGGCGTATCCCATGTTTCCCACGCCGATTATGCCCGTTTTTACCTTTTCCATATTAAAGAGCCCTGAACGCGCTTACAGCCGCGTCAAACGCCTTGCGCGGTGTTTCATATGTAAACGGATCAATACGCGTTTTTTCGCCCTCACGCTCAAGTGACGCAAGAGAATCAAAAACCGTGAGGTGCGGCTCAAGAGTTACTGCTTCGCCGCCCTGCTGCCTGAACTGCTCAACAATCATTTTCAGATTTCCAATGCCGTTTCCGGCGGGAACGACCCTGCCGTCCGCCGTTGCGTCCTTAACATGGAGATATATTATTTTGTCGCGCAGCATTTCCCAGCCCTGCGCCGTGTCCTGTGAGCACTGAATAAAGTTTGCCGGGTCAAAAATACCCTTGAGACGGGGGACAGATGTGAGAATATCAAGACAGCGCGGAGCTATGTCTCCGTATATGCCCTTTTCGTTTTCGTGGCAGAGCGTAACCGCGCTGCCCTGCGCCGCGTCGCAAAAGGCATTGAGCCTTGCCATAACCTCGTCACGGTAAACGGCGGGGTCTTCATCCTTGGGCATATAGAAGCTGAAAAGTCTGAACATTTTCGCGCCGAGAATATCCGCGATTTCAAGCATATGTCTGAATTTGTCAAGGTGAGGCGCAAACTCATCGTTAATACCTATCTTGCCGCTCGGAGAGCCGATTGACCATGTTACAAGTCCGGCGGCATCCATTTTCTTTCTGACTTCCCTTGCTTTTTCAACGGTTATATCCGCGATATTTGTGCCGTCAACGCCCCTGATTTCAAGTCCGTCAAGACCGTTTTCCTTCATCGCCTTTATCTGTTCGTCAACCGACGAAGATGCTTCGTCCGCAAATGCGTAAATTTTAAGTGCCTCCATTGCTTCATACCTTTCTTTATGTGTTGCATATTTAAGAATTATTATAGTATAATAAAAAACGGATTTCAACAGTAACGGCGCATTTTTTCAAAAAAGATATACAGACAAAAAGCAAAACGGTTTTCTCACAGCTTAATGCAAGAAAACCGCTCAATGCTTATTCATCTTTTGCTTTCAACCCTGCCGTAATTATATAGCACGGGTAACCTTGCCTGAACGAAGGCAACGGGTACAAGCGTATACTCTCTTGGGTGAACCGTTAACAATCGCTTTTACGCGCTTAACATTCGGCTTCCATGTTCTGTTGGAGCGTCTGTGTGAATGGGAGACCTTAATGCCGAAGGACACATCTTTGCCGCAGAATTCGCATTTTGCCATGTGTCTGCACCTCCTTTAAATCTATTATCGCAAGCACGAACTATTTTAGCAGATTACTTCTTTAAATGCAAGTGATTTTTCAAATTTTTTTGTTAAATCTTCAAATTGTTACAAGTTTATGGAAAATATATAAAACTTAATTCGTTATTATGTAATTTTTTTACTTGCTTATTGACCGAAAGAAAAGATTGTATTATAATATCATCACAGGGAAACAGTGATTTCCCCGAAAATTGCAAAAACGGTATGGAGGTTTTATCATGAAAAGAATTATCAGTGTGCTTCTTGCGGCAATTATGCTTTTCGGCTGTACGGCGGCGTTTGCCTTTGCTCAGGATGAGGCTCCCGTTCAGGATGCGGCGGTGTTTAACGGCGTTGTTGATGTATGGGGCAGCGAAGAAACCGGGGACGCGCTTATCGGCTATGACCTTGCAAGTGTCTTCGGCAACAAGGTTGCAAGAATTGTTGACGGCAAAACGGCAACGGGCGATATAGTTATTCCGAGCTATGTCAGCGAGAACGGGACAAGGTACAAGGGTGTTGCCATTGCGGCGGGTGCAGTCATCGGCTGCAGAGGGCTTGTACGTCTCCCC
>JAKSQS010000069.1 GCA_024404055.1 Clostridia bacterium
TCTGGCTCACCGAATTCCGCGAAAGTCCGAATTTCTTCGCGACTTCGCCGATATCCTCTCCTTCCATCGCATAGGCACGGTAGACCTGACGGTCTCGGTCGGAGAGCGCCGTGTGCATGAGAACATGTTCGCGGGCGCTTGCGAGGACCGCCTTGCGCCAGTCCTCGTCGAGCGCATCCGGCGAACCGCTCTCCGCCGCGAGGGTGTCTGCAACAGTCTTGCCGCTTTCGTCAAGCCCGACAGCGTAAGTATATTTAACACCGTCCAGCTCGATTTCGGTGTCCTCAAATTTAACGGCGTTTTCAAGAACCGTCTGACGGGATTTCATTTCGTTTTCAAGGTCAATCTTTTCAATCAGCGGAGCGGTTACGCCGTTTGTAAGCGCAAGTAAAGCCGTGGCGACAAGACAGATTATGAAAAGAGAAATTACGGGAGTAATTATTTCCTTTGCAGAAAACTTTTTCATGCCTGCTTCGCCTCCTTTTTCTCCTTTACCTGCCCGAACACCTTTGGACGGGTGAGATTTTCAATATGGGGAACAAGGATATTCATGAGAATGATAGAGTAAGATACACCCTCGGGAAGAGAGCCGAATACTCTTATCACAGATGTGATAAGTCCGCAGCCTACACCGAAAATAACCTTACCCCATTTTGTCATGGGTGAGGTTGTATAATCGGTTGCCATAAAGATAGCTCCGAGAAGCAATCCGCCGCCTAATAACTGATAAGCGGTAAATGTAATGTCAAAGCCGCTGTATAAGAACATGAAAACTCCTACCGTGCCTACAAAGCAAACGGGTATAACGGGAGAAATAACCTTTCTTGCGACAAGATATATTCCGCCCGCGATAAGCGCGACAGCGCAAACCTCGCCCATACTGCCCGCTCTCATACCGAGGAGCATCTGAGAAAGTGACGGAAGACCTGCTTGTTCAACCGTTGCCGAGCCCTTGCATACATTTGCAAGCAAAGCCATCGGAGAAGCTGTTGTCACGGCATCGGAAAAGCTTTTTGTAAACGGAACAGCCCAGCTTGACATACTTGACGCAAAGCTTGACATAAGTATGATTCTTGCCGTTATTGCGGGATTAACAAAATTCTGTCCGATTCCGCCGAACATCTGCTTAACCACAACGATTGCAATAACACTGCCGAGAGCACCCATCCACAGCGGAAGAGTTGACGGAAGATTAAAAGAAAGAATAATACCCGTCACAACTGCGGATAAATCCCCTATTGTGTTATTTCTTTTCATAACCTTGCGGCTGATGTATTCGCTTAAAACCGCCGTCCCGGTGCAAACAGCACACAGTGCCAGCGCACGCATACCGAAATAGAAAACAGACATAACAAGCGCGGGAATAAGGGCAATAATAACATCAAGCATTATACCCGTTGTTGTATCTTTGCTTTTTGCATGGGGTGATGAACTGACTTTTAACATTATTTTTTACCCTCCTCTCTCAAAAGCTGCTTTGCAAGGCTCATATACTGAACAAGCGGTTGGGCTGACGGGCAGGAAAATGCGCAGCAGCCGCACTCCATACAAGCCATTACATTTGATTTGGCAAGCTTTTCAACATCCTTGTTTGATGCGTATTTTGCAATATTGGTCGGCATAAGACCCATAGGACAGGCAGCAACACACTTTCCGCAGCGAATACAGTCGCGGCTTGTCTTATATGCTATATCCTCGGCAAAAGCAAGTAACGCATTGTTGCTTTTGAGCATGGGCGCATCTGTATCATAAATAGCTCTGCCCATCATCGGACCGCCTGCAATAATTTTTATCGGGTCGTAGGCATAGCCTCCGCAGAAATCAATTATATCCTGTATTCTGATACCGACCGGTACTCTTACATTCATGGGATTTTTGACAGCGGAGCCGTCAACCGTGACACTGCGGCTCACAAGCGGCTTGCCGGTTTTAAGCTAACGGGCAACGAAGGCAACGCTTCCGACATTCCTTACGACACAGCCTACATCCGCCGGGAGCTTGCCGACAGGAACCTTTCTGCCTGTTGCGGAAAGCACCATCATTTTCTCCGCGCCCTGCGGATATTTGGATTTAAGCGTCATAACATTGATTTTGTTTTCCTTATCAAATGAATTGTCGGCAACGGAAATCAGATTTTCAATTGCAAGCGGCTTGTTATCCTCAACCGCGATAACGACATTTTCAATACCGAGAAATTCCCTGAGCGTATGTATGCCCGAAAGAATATCCCATGAATTTTCAATGCATTCACGGTAATCGACAGTAATAAACGGCTCGCATTCGGCGGCATTTACAACAAGCGTATCTATTTTTTTATCTGCCGGAACATTGATTTTAACATGGGTCGGAAAGCCCGCGCCGCCGAGACCGACAAGACCCGAAGCTCTTACAGCCTTGAAAAAATCTTCCTTTGTTTCAACCTTCGGCGGTTCAATTCCTTCAAATAAACGCATTTCACCGTCTGACTGTATTGTAACTCCGCAGCAGGTAAGACCGTTTGCAAGCTTTACATCGCCAACCGCTGTTACTTTGCCCGAAATACTTGCGTGTATGGGAGCACTTACATATTTATCCGTATCACCCACAACCTGTCCGACGCTCACTGTTTCTCCGACCTTGACTGTCGGTATACAGGGTGCTCCTATGTGCTGAGACATGGGAAGAACAACCTTTTCGGGCGCGGGTATTCTTACGGTTGCACAATCAGCCGTGTTTTTGTTGTGACTTACTTTTACGCCGCCCTTTACTTTGCCGACGGCAGAAAGAACACCTGAAATTTTTGGCATTTGCCTTTCCCCTTTCATTATCTGAAATTCTTTAAAGCTTTATTTATGGCCGGAACCGTATATTTCAATACCGTCCCGGTTAAAAAACCCGTCACCGCTCCGAATGCAAGAAGCGCCGGCGCGTAATTTATAAGTGAAAAGGTGCCGGTAACAACACAGGCGCAAATAAGCTGACCTGCATTATGCACCACTGCACATATTATTCCGATACCCGTATAGCTCATGGGCAGCTTTTTTATTTTAAGCAATATGCAAAGCATACAGGTGCTTAAAATCCCGCCGCCGATGCTCATAAAAAAAGCAGTGGCTCCCCTTGTGAGAAATACAAAAAAGGATTTTAAAACCGTTATAAAAAAAGCGGGTATCGAGCCGAGAAATCCGGCTGCAAACATTACAACAATATTGGCAAGACCGGGCTTTGCCCCCGGAGGCAGAAACGCAATATCCGGCACAAGCATACCCTCCGCAACGGAAAGAACGACAGCAAGCGCGGACAAAATTGCAATCAAAGTTATTTTTTTAGTATTCATAATCAAAAAGTTACGGCATACGGGGCTTTTTCCCTGTTGTTTTTTATCGTTATAACAGTTTTAGACGGAACACAGGCTGCCGTATCGCCGTTTTTATACAGCCAGCCGCTTTTAACGCAAAGTCTGTCGGGACAGTCTGCATCGGCAAAACGGATTTTCCCGTCGCTTATCTGTATAACAACGCCGTCAAGCCTGATTACTCTGTCTTCGGAAAGCGCAGCTTCCTCTGCAATTTTTCCGTCTTTATAAATTATCGCAATCGGTGATTTTCCGCCGCTTTGCAAAGCTGAAAACCACAAACCGCAGATAATAATTACACAGGCTATAACCGCCAAATCTCCGACCGTCTGTTTTTTAATCTTTTTCATATTCGGCTAAATTGAACTCATCGGAACATAAGTGAAAGCAATTCTTAAGTCCGTCAGTCAGATAAACATTTTTGTTTTTATCTATAAAAACAGCCTGAACACCCAAGCCGTCCGCAAGTTTCATTCCGTCCTTCAGGTCCATAACAAAGCACGCCGTGGACAGTATGTCGGAAACAGCACCCTCATCCGCAACAATTGTGACACTTTTTAATCCGTTATCAACCGGATAACCGTCAAAGGGCGAAAGAATGTGGTGATACCTTTTTCCGTTTTTTTCAAAATATCTTTCATAATCGCCTGATGTGGAAATATATCCGCCGGAAAGCTCAAGCACACCCGCATAATCAGAGGATGAACCGAACGGATCTCTGACGGCAACAGACCATTTCTGCTGTGAAGGATTATGCCTTCCGTAAAGAAGAATACTGCCGCCAACTGAAACCACAGCACCCTTCACACCGCTTTTTTCAAGGATTTCAAAGGCTCTGTCAGCTGCGAAGCCCTTTCCGGCAGCGCCGAGGTCAACGGTTTGACCCTTTTTTATTTTAACAGTGTTGTTACTTACCGAAACGGATGTCCCGTCAACTTTTTCGAGTGCTTTTTCAATTTCATTTTTTTGAGGTATGCGCTGTTTTTCTCCGCCTATATCCCACAGGGAAGAAAGCTCACCCGTCGTAATATCAAAGCAGCCGTCCGAACGCGAGCACACATCTTTGCACAGTCTGAACAAATACGCAACATCCCCGTTAACATCCGTCTGACCGTTTTTGTTAAGAAGTGAAACACAGGAATCGGCAATATTTCTTGAGATAAGCTTCTCCGTTTCTTCAATTGAAGCAATAATATCCTGCGCTGTCTTTTCGTCACCGCCGTAAATGCAGGCAGAAACAACCGTGCCCATGGCTACTGCGCTCTTTTCGTGCGTTTTATAGTCGGTTTTAAACAAATCCGAAGCAACAAGGAGGGCAATTACAATAAAAGCTACGGCAGAAATAAGAAATTTTAATATTTTCTTCATCACGGAGCAGTTGCAAGCCATTCGTGCTCTTTTTCGTATATTCTTGTTTTATCCCACGGGTCACCGTCTATATGTCTTATAAGCCATACATAATACATGGTATAGCCCGGAGCGCACACCTGCTGATGGGCGTTATGCGGCAGAATACATTCATAGCTTCCGTCCGTTGTTTTCTGAACATCGTCCCCCATAAAGGAAGCACCGAAGCCCTGCGGATAGTCAAATCTGAAATAATACAGCTCCGGCTGCGGATGATGGTGCGGCGGATAACTGGACCATTTTCCGGGATGGTGGAAAACTTCTCCCATAACCATGTTTGAATAAGGGGCGTTACTTAAATCAAACATCGTGGCGCAGGTTCTGTGTCCCGTTCCGCCCCACTGCTCATTTCCGAACTCCTGATAAAGGCAGTTGCTTTCATCGTAAAATACGGGTGCAAATTCTTTTTCATTGTCAGTCTGCTGTATGATTATTTCGCTGTCGCCGAGACCTTCTACATAAAAAGGCGTTTTTTTGCAGACATGAAGAGCAAAGGGTGTTTTAACAAACGGTGTTTTCCTGTGAGCCGTCCTCTCTTCATCGCCCCAGACAAATTTCACATCACCCTGTATAAGCAAAACAGCAGTTTCGTTTTCATCGGAATATATTTCAAGCTTTTCGCCCTTAACAAGTCTTTTAACTTTAATATTCATCAGCATTTCGCTGTTTTTTCCGTTCATTTCACAAAGAATTTTTTCTCCGTTTTCATTAAATGCCGGATTATCAAGCATAAAAGTTCGCTCCCTTCATTCTATAACCAATATATTGTATATCTAATAACTAAAAAAATCAATAGATAGATTACAAAAAAGTACGGATTCTGACAGTTTTTTCTGTATAATTAATGGAACTTTATATAAATACTTGATTTTATTCAATCATATGATATTATTATAATAATTATTTTTAAAGGTACAGAAAGGATGCGGCAAAATGTATCTTATAAGCACTTATAACAAAATCGGAAAAGCCGGACTTGCGATGTATAAAGAAAGCAAGTATACAATTGAGGAGAAAAATCCCGACTGTGATGCGGTTATGGTTCATTCGGAGCCTTTACATGATGTTGAATTTACAGATAAGCTCAAGGCCATTGTCAGAGTCGGCGCAGGTGTCAACACCATTCCCGTTGACAGATGTACTGAAAAAGGCGTTGTTGTTTTCAACACACCCGGCGGAAACGCAAATGCGGTTAAGGAGCTGACAATAGCAGCCATGATTATGTCTTCAAGAAACGGTGCAAAGGCGTTTGAATGGGTCAGAGGTCTTAAGGACTCGGCGGTTGAGCCCGGCAGTGCTGTTGAAAAGGGAAAAGAGGTTTTCAGAGGACCTGAAATTATGGGCAAGAAGCTCGGTGTCATCGGTGTCGGTGCAATCGGCTCCATAATGGCACAGGCGTGTCACTCACTCGGCATGGATGTACTCGGCTACGACCCGTATCTTTCAAATAAAATGAAGCATACATATCGCCATTTCGTTAATTTCACGGATAATGCAGACGATATATATTCAACCTGTGATTATATTACAATTCATGTTCCCATAAATGAGGAAACAAAGGATTATATCGGCGCAGAGCAGATAGCCAAAATGAAGGACGGAGTATATATTGTAAACTATGCGAGAGGACCCGTCATAAATAACGAAGCAATATGCGAGGCGCTGAAAAACGGCAAGGTTGCCGGATATTCAACTGATTTTCCGACAAGAGAACAGCTTCAGCTTGAAAATGTTTTTGCTACCCCCCACCTCGGCGCCGGCACGCCGGAGGCTGACCAGAACTGCGCTGAAATGGCGGCAAGACAAATAATTGATTATCTTGAAAACGGCAACATTGTTAACTCCGTCAATATGCCCTCCGTTTCCTTCCCCCGTGCCGACGGAGACAGAATAACGATTTTCCATAAAAATGTTCCCGGTGTACTCGGTACAATAACCGAAAAGGTTACGGCTGCCGGCTTAAACATCGAGAATCTTGTAAACAAAGCAAGGGGAGAAATTGCTTATACAATACTTGATTTTAACTGCGATGTTGACGAGGAGCTTATAAACAAGCTCAATTCCATACAAAGCGTTATCAGAGTTAGAGTTATATAAACACATCAACGGGTGCGTTTAATCTGAATGATATTTTCGGATTAAACGCACCCGCTGTTATGGTATAATCTGTAAAATTCCGTATTGAAATTTCGGTAAAGCAGTATTATAATAAAAATGTTACAGGCATTGCATACATTGATACAGTATGTTGTGCAGTTTTATGAAAGGAAGGTCATAAAATGAAAAAGAATTTCGTAAAAATCGTCAGTGCTTTTCTCTCCCTTCTGCTTATCCTTTCTGCATTAACGCAGTCTGTTACGGCAGAGGATTTGCTGTCAAAGGGTGAGCGGATGACTTACAACGGACATACCTATATCCGTGTGGATTCCTCCATGACATGGAAAGAGGCAAAGGCTTACTGCGAAAGCAACGGCGGCTATCTTGCCACCGTCACACGCCTCGCGGAAAACACAGCCGCCGAGGGCTTAATTGAAACGGAGAAAAAGAACAGTATTGGCTCGGTGCCACTGATGAGCAAAATGAAGGCGTGTGGGAATGGGTTACAGGTGAAGAATGGACTGATTTTATTCCCGGTTCATATTTTGACAATGCCTACGGCGTTGAGCATTATCTGCAAATACACCGTGTAAACCGTAAATTAAGCGGAGACGGAATAGGCAACTGGAACGATGCTCCCAACGATAACTATCTTGAAAAAGAAAAGGATTTTTATTCCTTGTCCCATGTCGGATTTATTTTTGAGCAGGGCGAACCGAAACGCAGCGAATATACAGTCAACGGACTCACAGCCACATATAAGGGACACACATATACTCTTGTTGAGGATTCACTCACCTGGCAGGAGGCTGAGGCTGCCTGCCGTCAGCAAGGCGGTTATCTTGCCACCGTTACAGGTAAAACAGAAAACGAATTGATCAAGGCTTTAATCAAAAACGGAAGCCAAAAGGCTGTTTACTGGCTTGGCGGTACAGACAGTGAAGACGAAGGAAATTGGAAATGGGTTACGGGAGAGGAATGGTCTTATGTTTCAGACAATCATAAATTTGACAATTCCTATGAAAATGAGCATTATTTACAGATTCAGCGTGAAACCATCGAAGGTCATGCCTTTGGTTTTTGGAACGACTGCAATAATACCAACACTATTTCCCGTCTGTCATATTTCTACAATTCCGACAATGTAGGCGATATACTTGAAACAGGGGATGAAATGCTTGAAAGAGAAGAAACATCCTTTGAAGATGCGCCGATTATTTATGTAAAGGGCAGATCCAATATTTATAATGCAGCCGGCAAGTACCTTTATGTTGAAAATACGGAGGACATTCCCGATGTTATTCTGGAGCTGAAGGACGAGCTGATAGACGCAATTAAAACCGGCGACTGGAATACCTACAGACAGCTTCTTACCGAAAAGCTCAGTGAGAAATTCGGTGACTACTGCCTGAACAACGAAGGTGAAGTTGACAACGGCTCTCACGGTGCCTTTACATGGAGCTATGACAGCGTACCGACTATTCAAAAGGATATTTATTCCTACTTCTTTGAATATGATTGCAGGCGTGACCCATGGGACATAGCCGGTGAGCTGCACGAATATATCAACTGCGTAAAGGAAAAAACAGGCAGCAATAAAATCCATCTCCTTTCCCGCTGTCTTGGCTGTAATATTGTTTCGGCTTATTTGGCTCGCTACGGCTACGACGATGTTTTAACCAATACCTTCTTTGCCAGTGCGGCTAAAGGCTTTGATTATGAAAGCGAAATGTTTTCGGGAAAATTCTCTATAAAGGGAGATTCATTTGCCCGTTACGCAGAGCAGGGTCTGGATGTAGGCGACAGCAAGTATGTTGCAGAGTTTGTAAAGGCAACTGTTTTGCTTTGTAATGATATAGGCATTATTGACCCCACAACGGCCGTGGGAATGAAGCTTTTTGACAGAATTAAGCAGGAAATTATACCCACAATGCTGTTGAATACCTTTGCAACCTGCCCCGGATACTGGAGCATGATTAATGATAAAAATTACGAGGCTGCCAAGGAATTTATTTTCGGCGACGAAATAAACACAACCTATAAAAAACTTGTGGAAAAAATTGACCGCTACCACTATTCCGTTATGAACAATCTTGACAACACACTGTTGGAGATGAAAAAAAGCGGAATCAATATGTACATTCTCTGCAAATACGGCTTCCAGTGTTCACCGTTTATTCAAAGCTCACAAAAGCCGAGCGATGACACCGTTGACCTGTATAGCCAGTCCTTCGGTGCCCGCTGTGCCGATATGGGAAAAACATTCACCAAGCTTTATATTTTAAAATCACGCATAAACGGAACATACAAATATATTTCACCCGACAGGCAGATTGATTCTTCAACCGCCATGTTCAAGGATGCCACCTGGTATGTGAAAAATATGCATCACAGTCCTTTCTTTGATTGCTTTAACCCCCTGCTGCAAAAGCTGTGCTACAGTGAAAAGCAGTTGACTGTATTTGATGACAGTGCATATCCGCAGTATCTGTTTTATAACGACCAAAACTCCACCTGTGAACCTTTGGATAAAAGCAATCAGAACTACAATGATACTCCTAAAAAGAGCTTCTTTGTTTATCTTTATGAATTCTACAAGGCACTGTTCGACTTTCTTAAAAACTCATAACGCTATCGAGCAGGAGCCTGCCCATTAGTTGACCGGCCGACCTCTCACACCACAATGCGTACCGTTCGGTACATGGCGGTTCAATCATAAACATTGCATAGACTTGTACGCTTCGGATATGTCATAATATCCCCGGCGTGCAAGTTTTTCGTTTGTCAAAGTGTGAGATTTCGGGATTGAATAAACACTGACCGCTCGCGTAAGTGAATATGCGTGCCGGGCACACCTGAAAAAGGGGATTTCAGGCACATCCACATTACGGATACGCTTAAAATCCCTTGCTTTTTTGTTTATTTGTTAATCTTCAACAGGGTACCAGCAGTCATATTGAATGGTTGTCTTAAATCCGTCAAGGCTGATGCCGAGCAAAGATGCATCGTCTATACTTAAATCAATTATATAACCCCATGTGCCGCTTTCCATTTCACCGGTTTCGTTATTGATTTTTACATCCTTTGCATATGCGTCACGGTAATGAATAACAACGCCCTCCTGTGTATACGATGCATTGAGTATACCGAAATTTTCTTCAACATAAGCAAGAAAATCATCAATGCCCTGCACAACATTTACAACATGACCTGTCGTGCCTTCATGCTCGTCAGCACCGGGACCGTCTGTCTGCTCCTTTGGATAAAGGTTGATAACGGTATATTTTCCGTCCGTATGCGCATCCGCGCTGATAAGATCATCGGGAACTAAATCCCAATAACCGCCCGTAAGCGCGTTAAAGGGTTGTGAACCGAGCTTCATTGCAAGATTAACAGGACCTGAAATTGCCGCAGCCTTACCCGGAAGCTTTCCGACAAGCTGCATTTTCTGGTCGGTACTGCAATCATATGTATCATCCGTTTTTTGCATACCGGCTTTGTAGCAGTCGATAATCTGCTGAATATTCCATGTTTCCGGCGTGTTGCCCTCTGGCTGTTGAGGCTGAGGCTGTGTTTGATCCGGTGTCTGCGAAGGCTCCTCTGACGGCTGTTCGGCATTTGAAGACGGTTGTGTCGTTTGCAAAGCGGATGTTTCTGACGGCTGAGGAGCAGTCGTCTGAACAGGTGAAGCTGTTGCCGATGAAGATAAATCACGATTGATTTTCATTCCGTCGATATTT
>JAKSQS010000007.1 GCA_024404055.1 Clostridia bacterium
CCTTCAAAATGCTTTTCCGCCATAAGCTTTTTGAACATTACCGGAATACCGACAACAGCAATAACATTATTGGTCTTCATAAGGTAATTGAAAAGCTTTGCATCAAACTGCATCATCGGAATAAGTCTTGCACCGTTGCACATTGCCATATGAACAGCAAGGCAAAGACCGAAGCAGTGGAAAAGAGGAAGAACGATGATTTCCGCCTCGATACCGGGCTGATGTATTCTGTCAATTCTTGAAACACGGCAGGCAAGCTCATTTATTGCTCTTGAAGTGAGCATAATTGTTTTGCTCTTTCCCGTTGTTCCGCCGCCGTTAAGATATACGGCAATGTCGTCACAATCGCAGTCAGGCTGAACATTTGCTTTCGCAAAACGCTTAACAGCAGATTTATATTCATCACGGTTGTTGATTTTGGGATATTTTTTCTTGATAATCGCTTCCGCGCCCTTTGTACCTGTTGTTTTAACAATATTGCCGTAATCTGAGCTGTGGCACACAAGACAGGGAAGACCGCTCTTGTTGATAACATCAACATATTTCTCTGAAAGAAGGTCAAGAATCATAACGCCCTTTGAATGACCTTCTTCAATTGCTTCCTTAAGTGCCTCGGGAGGAAGAAGAGGATGTACAAAGTTTACAATAACACCGATTTTATTAAGCGCATAAAACGCAACAATGCTCTGTATGGTGGTGGGCATAAATACGGTGTACACATCGCCCTTTGAAATACCGAGCTCTATTCTCATGTAAGCCGCAAGAGCGTCTATATCTCTTTTGATTTCAGATTTGTAATGTTTTTTGGAAAAATGCTGCATGGAATAATACTCGCCGTACATATCCGTACAGTCAAGCCAATACTGATAACAGCTTTGATCCTCTACCGGCTTCATGTTGATTACTTCTCGATTGCTTACATCCATTGTTTGATACCCTTCGCACCTGTTTCGGCGCATAATTTTCCTTTCTTTTTATAACACTTACGCAAAAATATAACGCACTTAATATGTATTTGATATTTTTGCAACAATTACCATTTAATTATATCATATAGAACTATTTAATTCAATCGTCCGATTTATATGCTTTTCAGACTATATTTTATTTTATAACAAAGCTTTTCAGCTCTTTCCGGCTGTCAATTTCAAGCTTATTGAAAATATTTCTCAAATGAGCTCTTACACTGTTAACAGATATTTCAAGAAAATCCGCAATTTCAGTATTTGATAATTCCTTTGACGCAAGCATGGCAATATTAAATTCCGTTGCCGTAAGCTTATCCGACACGGTATCACCCGTTATGGAGTTGTGAACCTTAACCCAGTTTTTATGGTATTTGTATGAAAGCTCGGAAATAAGCCTGTATTCATCGGGATTGGAAATTCTGATACATTTTTCAAGCATTCCCGAAAGCATCCACCTGTATTCGGCAAACGGCATAATAATTCCGTCCGGCAAAGCGAGCGACCACGCGTATCTGAAATAATACTCCGCTCTTTTCCAGTCGGCACAGCTTATATATCCTATAGAAGCAATTATGGACAAATAAATTCTTCCGATTACATTTTTACGGTTCATCATTGTAAGCGCAGCTTCACACAAGCCGACCGCGTGTCTGTAATCCCGCATTATGATTAAATAATGCGCATACGCGAAAATTGCCATCGGTTTAAGCTCGTAAGGAACGGCAAATGCATCAACATTTATATCCGGCAAAACAATGTCCTGAGTGTTATGAACCATGATATTAAAATACAGACTGAAAAAATCAACTGTTTTCTTAAACTCCGGCACCGTGTCTGTATACTCTCTTATGCTTTTCAGAAAGCTGTAAATATCCATAATTTCATCTACATTTCCTGTTGTCATCGCCGTAAGAGCGTTTATCAGATACATGGCAAAATTAGTCGGCATATCATCCATCTCTGTTTCGCCAGTACAAATATTATGCGCCTGCTCCGGATGACCTGTATAATACAGCAGCTCCGCACAGCATATAAGCTTTTGTTTTTTATCCTTAATGCCTTCAACAAACGCATTGATTTCTCCGGGAGAAAACCACGCACAGGTCAGAACAAAGGGATTTAATGTCAGAAGCAAATTATTATCATTATGATTGTCATTTGAACCGTCCGGCATAATACCCTCCTCCCAACATAAGCTCCTTAATAAGTATTTTTAATTAAAAATTATTAATACAATATTGACAGAAAGTAAAAAAGATAATAAAAATACATTTTTTATTATCTGTTAGAAAGCATATGGATAATAAATAAAATAGTACAGAACCCATAGAAGATTCTGTACTGAAACCACATTTTTATCCAGCCGTTTACTGCTCTACTGCATAGACGCTGACTTTCTTGCGATCCTTGCCGAGACGCTCAAATTTAACCGTACCGTCGATAAGCGCAAAAAGTGTATCGTCTGAACCGATACCGACATTATTGCCGGGATGGATATGAGTGCCGCGCTGTCTTACAAGAATGTTGCCTGCAAGAACAAACTGACCGTCAGCTCTCTTAACACCGAGTCTCTTTGACTCAGAATCTCTGCCGTTACGGGTTGAACCCATACCTTTTTTATGAGCAAATAACTGAACATTGAGCTTAAGCATGTTTTTTACCTCCGTAAGTAATTTTAGTCGTTTTCAATTGTGATGTAGTCGGGATACTGCCCGCAAAATTCAAGAAGATGAAGCTTTAATCCTCTGAATAATTCATCAGCTCTTTTATCGGTTTTTTTACAGGTGAAGCACATATATCCGTCGCTTACCTTTGCATCGGCGTCAACACGGTAAATCTCCGTAACTGTGTTTGCCGTCATATATGCCGCAGATGAAATTCCGGCACAGATAATGTCGCTTCCTTCATCAGCATAGCCGCTGTGACCGCTGATTTCAAAGCCGGTTAAAAGACCTTTTTCAGAGAAAAAACGAACCTTCGTCATCTGTTATGCGTTGATAGCAGAAATCTCAACCTTTGTGTAGGGCTGTCTGTGACCCATCTTGCGCTTTGCATTCTTCTTGGGCTTGTAGGTGAAAACTGTAACCTTCTTTGCCTTGCCGTTCTTAATGCATTTTGCGGTAACGGTTGCGCCTGCCACATAGGGAGCGCCTGCCTTGATGCCGTCTTCTGTTGAGACAGCAACTACCTTGTCAAAAACGACTTCGGAGTCTGCTTCAACGCCAAGCTTTTCTATGAAGAGGGTATCGCCTGCTTCAACCTTATACTGCTTGCCGCCGGTTTCGATGATTGCGTACATTTTATTTCCTTCCTTTATTATGGACTCGCTGCATTGAGGCGTGTTGACCACTTTTTGGCATAATGCCGCCTTTGGCACGCGGTAAGTGTGATTATAGCATTACAGACAGCCTTTGTCAAGAGCTGTCTGTAAATTTTTTAAATTATTTACTTAAAAATCTTAAAGGATACTGCATAAGTCTCATTATTGCTACGATTACATTGAGGAACTTCTCCCCGAACACGCCCCAGAATGCGTCAAATTTTGTTATATCGGTTGTCTCCGCAAGTTTTGAATCCTTTTTAAGGCACATTTCGGAAATCGAAACAGTTTCGTTTTTATACTTTTTAAGATTATTTTCATTGAGTGTTAAAATTCTGCAGCCGCGGTTTGCAAGCTCACCGTAGGAATGATATGTGCAGCCTGCCGTACAAACAAGGTCAATACCCTCGCGCTCAACGGAATAGCTGTTAACATGGTCATGACCGAAGAACATTGCAAGCACATCGCCCTGCTCAACACAGGCATCGAACTGTCCGTAATTATAATAACCGGGGCACGGAAATTCAAAAAGGAAGCCGTCATCAATATTATAAACAAGCGGAAGGAAGGAATAGCCCTTTTTATCAAACTGCTGAACCCCGACAGCTTTGGGAACCTCAAGGAAAAGCTCGTCAAACACTTCCTGAACACATATGTGCTGGAATACAAATGACGGAACAGGCTCGCCGCCGTTTTGCGCCTTGAGTGAGTCACTGACATTTCTGTACCACTCTATCTGATCCTCATGTACACAGTCATATCCAACTTCGTTTCCGTTTTCATCGTTTGCGTATGTATTGGAGTCCATCATCCAGAGATTAAATTTAATTTCATCACTTCCGTCACTTGCATATATCGGAAGGTTATGAGTTCCTACGCCGAAAAGCTCCTCAACCGCGTCATATGCCAGACAGTATTCGCCGCCGAAGCGCTGATAAAGCTTAAGCAGGTCTTCCTTCTCCATACCCTGCTGATGGTCATGATTGCCGAAAACAAGGGTAAAATAAGTTTTCTCCTCAACAAACAGATTGCATATTTCCTCAATTGCCGCTTCCTTGTCTTCATAATCACACACGGTATTGTCACCGCCGAGAATAACGATGTCCGGCTTATACTGCTCAATCGCCTCATGTACAAACTGTACAACCGTGTCGTGCATAGGATATGAATCCTGAAGGTCGCATAAATGCATAATTGTAAATTCGCCGTTGTCATTGAATTTCAATTTGTGTCCCGCGTCAGCAGCAAAAGCAAATGATAAAAGTCCCGGCACCATCATAAGTGCAAGAAATACAGATAATACTTTTTTCAATTTATTTTACCTCCGTAATATATTTTTCGCTGTTATTATAATAAAACAAATTATCTTTGTCAATAAATCAGCCTGAAATTGCTTTGTTGTTTCTCGTTTCCATATAAGCCTTGATTTTCTGCTTTATTTCGGGGTTGTCAAGCTTATAGAAAATCATGGGGATACAGCTTAATCCCGTGCAGATACCCGGCACAAGCCAATAAGCCGCCATAACGATATTTCTCATGCTTTCCGTCACATCGGCATAAAGCATATTTCCTGCATAGCCGGAAATACCGACCATAAATATACCGACCGCAACCGAAAAAGCATTTGCAAGCTTTATTGAAAGGCTTAAAACCGAATACTGGATGCCTTCTGTGCGCTTGCCGGTAATCATCTCCTGATAATCAACCGTATCACTGAGCATAACAAGCGGTGCAAAGCTGTGCGGACCAAACATAAAGTTTATAACAAACTGACCGACGAGTATACCCCAGAAGCTTCTGAACCATTCCGGTCCGAACGCAAACAGAAAATAATATATTGCACAGACAACTGTTCCGTAAACGCCGAGAATAAGGAATGAACGCTTTGTTCCTATTTTCTTTGCGATAGCCGGAATAAGAACAACGGAAAGCGTTGACGGAATTGCAGCGCCGACACCGAGAATCAACGGAAGATTTTCTCCCGCAAGGGTGATTGATAAGCTTCCTATATTAATTGTTGTCGTATCAAAAAGAACCGCTGCCGCCTGAACGCCGATGCTGACTGCCATGTTTCTGCCGAAGCCGAGCATATTAATAAGAAAAATTATCAGCAAAGGCTTGTTTGTTTTAAGCTCCGTAAACATTGCTTTTATGCTCATCTTCTGCGGCTCACTTCTGATTACCTCTTTGGATGAACCGAGCATTATCGCAACGAAAATTATAGCCGCTATACTCATTACCACAGCAGAAATAATATATTCCTTTTTCGTTATTACGGCAGATTCAGTCAGCATACAAATAACGGGAACAACACCGTTGGCTGCAATAAGACCCAGGGATTTGAGCATATTTGAAATACCGGCACAGTCATTTTTTTCTCCGGCATCCGGACTTAAAACCGCAAGCATACCCTGACTCGGTATATCCGCAAAAGACATAACCATGTTCCAAAGCACCGTAGTCAATGTGATATATGTATATTTTGCCATATCCGACTTAAAATCTATGGCGATAAACATAACCGTTGTCATAAGTGCAAACGGAATAATGCTTATTGCGACAAACGGTTTCATTTTGCCGGACTTAAAATGCGCCGAATCTATAATATTTCCGATTACGGGGTCTGCAAGTGAACTGATTATTTTTGCAAGCAGAATAATCAGCGCGCATTTCGTCAGGTCTGCACCTAAAACGCTTGTATAAAACTGGGATTGATAAACATTTATGTACCCGATAAGCATCTGTATTCCGAAAATACCGACGCTGTAGGCAACAATTTTGCCGAAAGTCAAGGTTTTATTACTGTTTTTACCCATCTTCTTTTTTGCGGAAAATCCGCTCCCCTTTCAAATTTAATTAAAATATCAGTGTTGAAAATACGGGTTTATAATAGCAAATCATGTAATAAAAATCAATATTTATTTAAACTTTGTGAGTTATTCACAATATTTTGCGTTATAATTTATATATAAAATAATTTTCATATTGACAACCGGCTTCACATATGCTAATATTTGAAAATGAAATTCAATTTCAAATATCGGAGATTTATCATGTCTGAAACATTATACAAAACAAAGCAGCGTGAAACCGTATGCGCGTTTCTCAAAAACAATCCCTCACATTCTTTTACTGTTGATGAATTGTATGAACAGTTAAAAAAAACACAGGCAGTTGTCGGAAAAACGACCGTTTACCGCTGTCTTGACGGTCTTGTCAATTCGGGTGAGGTACGGAAATTCTTTTCACATCGCGGCGGCAGTGCTTCATATCAGTTTGTGGGCAATCACAGTGAATGTACGGAGCATTTTCATCTTAAATGCACCGAATGCGGTGAGCTGATACATTTAAGCTGCGATTATATGAAAGAAATTGATAAACACATTCTCGGTCATCATGATTTTTATGTTGATAACACAAAAACAGTTCTTTACGGTCTTTGCGGAAAATGCAAACGCAAGCTTGACAAAGGCAGAAAGGATTAAATATGCTACATACTCTCAAAGAGCTTTTTTCATATGATTTTATGATATACGCGCTGATCGTTGGCTCACTTATATCACTTTGCGCTTCACTGCTCGGTGTCAGCCTTGTGCTAAAACGGTTTTCGATGATTGGTGACGGACTTTCTCATGTTGGCTTCGGCACAATGGCTGTTGCGGCGGTTATGGGTATTGCTCCTCTTTATTTATCAATTCCCGTTGTTGTCATCAGTGCATTTCTTCTTTTAAGATTGAAGGATAACGGGCAGATTAAAGGTGACGCGGCAATCGGCCTTATTTCAACAGGTGCGCTTGCAATAGGCGTTATGGTAATTTCAACCACCAGCGGCATGAATATTGACATATACAATTATATGTTCGGCAGTATCCTCACCATGGGAATAAGCGATGTAATCATCAGCGTTATTCTTTCCGCTTTTGTGCTTATACTTTTTATTCTTTTTTATAACAGCATATTCGCGGTTACATTTGACGAAAGCTTTTCAAAAGCGACGGGTACAAATACGGAGCTTTTCAATATGATTACAGCCGCACTGACAGCAGTTACCATTGTTGTGGGTATGCGCATTATGGGAGCAATGCTTATTTCCGCATTGCTGATTATTCCGCCGCTTTCCTCCATGCGCATAAACAAAAGCTTCAAAAAAGTTGTAACAGGTTCATGCATAATTTCACTTTTATGTTTTTTTACCGGTGTCATTATTTCATGCCTGTTTGAAACCCCGACGGGAGCCAGCGTCGTATGTGTAAATCTTGCCGTATTTATTATTTTGAGCTTTATACGCGCGGCTGAAAGGAAAAGCAAAAAAGTAAATGACTAAAAAAATATTCCCGGTATTATTATTTATCACTTTTCTGATTTGTGCCGCTTCCTGCGGATATTCACCGCCTGCGGCAAGCGGTGAAAGGCTGAACATTGTTGCAACAAATTTTCCTGCGTATGATTTTTGCAGAGCACTTGCAGGAGAACACGCAGATATAACAATGCTTCTTTCGCCGGGTGAGGAATCACATTCATTTGACCCGACTCCCATGGACATATTAAAGCTGCATAATGCCGATTTATTTGTATACGGCGGCGGTGAATCTGATGAATGGGCAGAAAAAATTCTCACTTCAGCAGACAAGAAAATCCCTGCCGTGAAAATGATGGATTATGTCGGTAAGTATGAAGAGGAAATCGTTGAAGGTATGGAGGTCAGGGGTGGAGAAAACGGCGGTGAAGACGAAGAATATGACGAGCATATATGGACTTCACCCGTGAACACCGTGCTGATTTGTGAAGGTATAACCGAAGCTCTTTGCAGACTTGATGAAAAAAACGCCGGGGCTTACCGCAGCAGCTCACAGCTTTACATCGAAAAGCTTAAGGTTCTTGATATGGCTTTCAAAAGGATTGTGCAAAGCGGAAAAAGGAATGAGCTGATTTTTGCAGACCGCTTTCCCCTGCTTTATTTTGTAAAAGAATACGGTCTCGAATATTCGGCGGCATTTCCCGGCTGCTCCGGCGAAACGGAGGCAAGCCCCGCTACATTGGGCTATCTTATCAATAAAATTCAAAACACCCAAACGCCTTACATACTTAAAATAGAAATGAGCAGCGATTCAATGGCAAAAAGCATTGCCGGACAAACAGGAGCGGAAATACTCACCTTTTATTCCTGTCAGTCAATTTCACAAAACGATTTTGAAAACGGAGAAACCTATCTTTCACTTATGGAAAAAAATCTTGATACTCTGTATAAAGCACTTAACTGAACGGAGGAAAAATAATGTTAAGAAAAATTTTTTCAATTTCAATTGTAATTATTACGGTTTTAATAATTCTTACTGCCTGTGCTTCAAACAACAATACGGATAAAACGGATGATGACAAATTAAAAATCGTTGCAACCGTTTTCCCGGCTTATGATTTTGCAAGAGCCGTTGCAAAAGACCGGGCAGAAATAAAAATGCTTATGAAACCCGGCGGAGAGGTACATTCTTATTCGCCAACCGCAGACGATATGCTTTGCATAAGCCAGTGCGACCTTTTTATCTGCATTGGCGGTGAATCGGATGAAGATTGGGTTGAAGACAGCATTGAGGCAAGCGGAAACACGGATGTAACCGTTATTAAAATGACAGATTGCGTTAACACGCTTGAAGAAGGCGAAAGCATTGAGCCGGAGGAAGACGCAGACGACGAAGAAGAAAAAGATGATGATGATGAAAAAGAAGTTGATGAGCACATCTGGACTTCCCCTGAAAACGCAATAAAGATTGTTGATGCCATAGCGAAAGCTGTTTCGGCTCTTGATACAAAAAACACGGATTTTTACAATTCAAATGCCGGCTCATATGATGAACAGCTTTTAAAGCTTGACGAACAATTCAAAGAAATTGCCGCAGACGCAAACATAAAAACACTCGTCTTTGCCGACAGATTTCCGTTCCGTTATTTTTGCGAAGAATACGGATTTAATTATGTCGCCGCGTTCAGCGGCTGCTCCGCTTCTGCCGACCCGAGTGCCGAAACAATAACCACCCTCGTTAACAAGGTAAGGGAGCTTAATACAAAGACGGTATTTACCATCGAATTTTCTTCCGGTGCTACCGCCGATACGGTGTGTGAAGCAACGGGCGCCGAAAAAGCAGAGCTTCATTCCTGCCACAATGTGTCACAGCAGGAATTTGACAGCGGAATCACTTACATAGACCTGATGTCCCGTAATATAAACACTTTAAAGGAGGTTGTCTGCAATGGCTCTGATTAAATGTAATAATGCCTGTTTCGGATATGACGGAACACCGGTACTTACCGATGTAAATTTTGCGGTTAACAAAGGTGATTATCTCTGTATCGTGGGTGAAAACGGATCGGGTAAATCAACGCTTATAAAAGGACTTTTAAAGCTTAAAACACCCGTTTCGGGTACTGTTGAAACAGGTGACGGACTTCTTTCAACTGAAATCGGGTATCTTCCGCAGCAAAGCGAAGCACAGAAAAATTTTCCCGCAAGCGTATATGAGGTCGTTTTATCCGGCAGGCTCAACAGCTGTCACCGCCGTCCGTTCTTCTCCGCGGAGGATAAAAAAGCTGCAAATGAAAAGCTGGAGCTTATGGGGATGTCTGATATGAAAAAGAGATGTTACCACGAGCTTTCAGGCGGACAGCAGCAGAGAGTTCTTTTAGCGCGTGCACTTTGCGCAACAAAAAAGCTGCTTCTTCTTGATGAACCCGTTGCCGGTCTTGATCCTATCGTTACCAACGATATGTATAAGCTGATAGAAAAAATCAACAAAGAGCACGGCATAACGATTATCATGGTATCGCATGACATTGCTGCTGCGGTGAAATATTCAACTCACATTCTCCAGCTCGGTCATAAACAGCTTTTCTTCGGTTCAACCTCCGAATATACAAAAAGCAACTGGGGAAAAACCTTCCTCGGAGGTGAGGAAAATGTCTGAAATTCTTTCGAGAATAGCCGATTATTTTGCCGTTGCAAGTATACCGCGTGCTTTTATTCTCGGTCTGGTCGTTTCTGTTTGTGCATCGCTTCTCGGGGTAAGTCTTGTATTAAAAAGATATTCCATGATCGGCGACGGACTTGCTCATGTCGGTTACGGCACACTTACCGTTGCATATGTTCTTAACACCGAATCCATTTATATTTCCATACCGGTTGTTGTTGCGGCTGCTTTTTTCCTTTTAAGATTAAGTGAAAACGGAAAAATAAAAGGTGACTCTGCAATTGCAATTGTTTCAAGCACATCGCTTGCGCTCGGAACATTTATTACATATATAACAAACAACAATACAGCCGATGTGTGTAATTATCTTTTCGGGAGTATGCTGAACATAAAAAAAGATGTCGCGATTTTGAGCATGATACTTTCGGTTGTCGTTATTGTTTTCTTTGTATTGCTTTATAACAGGATATTTGCCGTCACCTTTGATGAAACATTTGCCAAGGCTACGGGAACGAAAGCAGGTCTTTACAACAGTGCAATTGCGCTGTTAACGGCAATAACCGTAGTTGTCGGAATGAAAATCATGGGTGCCATGCTCATTTCAAGCCTGATTATATTCCCCTCTCTCACATCCATGAGATTCTGTAAGCATTTTAAAGCGGTTGTTATTTATTCGGCAATTATATCCTTTATCTGTTACATAATCGGTTTTTTTACCGCTCTGCTTACCGGCACACCGACAGGCGCGGGAATCGTGCTAATAAACGCTGCAATATTTATTATCGTTTCTCTGATTACTGCTATCTATAAAAGAAAGGGACTGAAAAAATGAAAAAACTTATTTCAATAATTCTTGCTGTTACAATTCTTGCATTATGTGCCTCATGCGGCGGACAAAAGCCTTCTGTTGCAAATACAGATTCCGATAATACGGTTGATATTGATATTAAAGAAAGCAATTATGTAACATACATAAACGAAATATATACCAATACCAATTCATATATCGGCGATACGATTAAAATTGAAGGTATGTTCAGCGCGGAAACCTATGGCGATAAATCATATTACTATGTTTACCGGGTTGGTCCCGGCTGCTGCGGTAACGACGGCAGTATGTGCGGCTTTGAATTTACATGGGACGGCATTGACGCCCTGAAAGAAAACGACTGGATAGAGGTTACGGGCAAGCTGCGAACCTATGAGGAAACAGGCATGGTTGCACAGTATGTTGACGACACAAATACCGAAACAACCCTTGTTGAACAGACAAATACATATCTGACACTTGACGCTGTTAATGTAATCGTTAAACCCGACAGCGAAAGAGGCGCAGAAAATGTCAATGTATAAAATCAAACCGCTCCAATCAATGGAGCGGTTTAATTTTATTCGGATGTATCATCGAAGAAAGCCGCAGCACATAAATATGCCGGGTCTTCATATATTTCCTTTCCGGAGTCCGTTTCACATTCTTTATCCGGCAGAATGCCTGTACCGTGATATGGTGTGCTTCTGTACGGTATAATTTTTCCTACCGAAAGCTTTACCGCACTGCCGTCTGTAAGCGGAAAAATTTCCTGGACAAGTCCGTTTCCGCGCGTTTTTTGTCCCACAATTGACGCTTTATCAAAATCACGCAATTCACAGGCAAGAAATTCAGCAGCACCGGATGTTTTGGAATTTACGATTATCACAAGCGGGATATTTACCGCACCGGATGTTGAAGTAAATGTACGGATAACATTGCCTTTTTCATCTTCAAGCGTTGCAATACCGTTTGCGCCTTCAACCATCGGAATAAACAAATCAAGTGTTTTCAAAGCTTCATCAATATTGGTTGAAGATGTGTCACGCAAATCAACAACTATGCCCTTAACCTTATTTTCAAGCTTATTGAGAGCATCCTCAACCTGTGTTGCGGTTGTTGAATAAAAATTGGAAATCGAAATATATCCTATTGAATTTTCCGATAAAAAATTAACACTTTTTGCTTCATAGCCCTTAACAACATTTACCGTTTTTTCGGTTGTTCCATGGCGAAATGTGATATTAACGCTTGTAAGCTTATCACCGGTAAGCTTTTCCGACATTTCATCATAATTATCCTGATTAAGCGAAACGCCGTCAAATGCAACAATCAAATCATCCTTTTTCAATCCGGCACTGCTTGCCGGTGAATCGGAATAAACTCGGTCAACATTAATATATCCGTCACTTCTTTTTGAATATTCAATGCCGATTCCCGTCATGTTTCCCCTTGATTCATCAAGATAGGTTTTATATTTATCGGCAGACATATACACACTGTATTTATCCTTAAGTCCGTCAATAAATCCCTTTGCAATTGCGGAATTTACATTTTCCTTATTCATTGAACCGTAAAAATCCGAATCGACAAGTGCCGCTATTTCATCAAGAGAAGAATACCTGTCTATTTTTTCCGGCAAATCCTTTAAAACATCGTTATAAGAATTATTTACAACACTCATTGTTATCGCAATACTTACGGTAACCGCAAGTATTGCAATGCCAAGTGCCGTGCCGAGTGAAATTTTCTTATTGATAGAAAACACCCTTTCATTAAGGAATTGAAATGTAATTCATGGGATTAGTACGCTCTCCGTTATACCTTACTTCAAAATGAAGATGAGGGCCGTTTGAATCACCCGTACTGCCTACCTCGGCAATTTTCTGTCCCTGAACAACATAGTCCCCTGTGCTGCAGCACAGATTGGAGCAATGAGCATAAAGAGTAACAAACCCGTCACCATGATCAATAATCACATAATTACCGTAGCTCGGAGCATCCCATATTGCGCCGATAACCGTGCCGGAACGCGAAGCATAAATTGCCTTACCGTAAATTCCGCCAGCCGTTAAATCAACGCCGCCGTGCTCTTTATAATATCCGTATATCGGGTGAATGCGTCCGCCATAGCCACTTGAAATATATACTCCGATATTTCTCGGAAGCGGGAACATAAAGCTTTCGCCATTTACATTCGGTGCAACCGTAACCGGCGTATCATTGTTTTCGGAGCCGAGGGTCGTGCTCTGCGTTGTGGGGCGAGTTGTTGTTCTCTCTGCAATAATGCTGTTCATCTGACTTTCGGCATAAGCAGCGTCGTTTTCAAGCTTTTGAATATAATCCTTATAAGTGCTTGTATCCTTATCAAGCTTCTGAACATAGCTTTCAACCTCCTGATAACGCTTTTCCTTATCAGCAACCGTGGATTGAAGCTCCTGCTCCTTTTCGGTAAATTCCGCTTTTTTTTCTTTCAGGCTTGCCTTTTTTTCACTTAGCTCTCCGCGCTTGCTTTCAAGCTCCTGCTTTTGCGTCTCAAGCTTGCTTTGTGCTTTTTTGAGCTGTGTCACATTTTCTTTAAACTCATCTATCATTTTGGTATCGTTTTCAGATACCCTTTTCATCATTTCAAGCCTTGTGAGAAATGACGCAATACTTTCCGAACCCATAAGAATTTTCAGATTTGAATCCTCACCGGAAAGATATGAAGCACGCAGTCTTTTCGCAAGCGTATCATAAGTCTCATCAATTTTATTATTTATAATTATAATGTTGTTCTGCGTTTCCGTTATACTGTCGGCAAGGTCGTTAATCTGCGAATTAAGAGTTGTTATACTTTTCTCAACCTCAGCGATTTCAATATTCAGTGAATTAATCTGCTTTTCAATTGTATTTATCTGACTTTGTGTATTTTCAAGCTGCTGCTGAAGAAGGTCAAGCGTTTCCTGCTGCTTCTTCTTGTCTTCTGAAATTTGTGAAAGCTTTTTTTCGTTTTCATCAATTCTCGCCTGAATATCATCAAGCTCGTTCTGATACTCCCCTACGGTTTTCGCATATGAGTTAAATCCGTTCCAAACAAATGAGGAAGCAATCACAACAACGCTCATAACGGCAGCGATTATCTTTTTAGCATTATAATGTTTCATTCGCCTCACTGCCTTCTTTTCTGAGATATTTTGCTATCGAAACGATACTGCCCACAGCACCCATAAGCACACCCGCAACAAGATATGTTACAAGCAATAATTGCCAATGCTCAAAAATAGATACCGTTGAGCTGCCGAGCATGGAGAGAATACGGTTAAACGCATCTCCCTCAAGCTTTTCCATCAGATAAATCAAAAGCAGGGAAATTCCACCTGAAACAAAGCCGATAACAACACCCTCAACCATAAAAGGCCAACGAATAAAAACATTGGTTGCACCGACGGATTTCATTACCTGAATATCTATTTTTCTCGACACCATTGTTATTCTTATTGTATTTGTAATGATAAATAATGAAACAACTACAAGAACCGCAACAACAACAGCACATATAACACTGACCGATTTCTGAAGTGTGGAAATATGCGAAACAAGCTCCTGGCTTTCTCGAACTCTGAAAACATTTTTAACCTGTTTTATCTTATCAAGCGTTTGTGAAAATGTTTCAAGATTACTTACCGTAACACGGTAACTGTCAGGAAGCGGATTTTGTATCATCCCGTCAAAAATCGACTCGTCTATTCCAAAGGATTTGAGCTGGTCGGCATATGCATCCTCCTTAGGAACGAACTCAACCTTTGTAACATTTTCAATGGAGCTTATATCTGTTCCAACCTTTTGCGTTGCTTCCCGACCGGCGTTATCTTCAACGAATACAACAATAACATTCTGCTTTTCCACATCACTGACAAGCATCCTTATGTTAAAAAGGACACTTAACGATATACCTATAAGCAAAAGACACGCAGTAAGCACACTGACCGACGAAAGTGTCATGCTCCTGTTGGTAATAAGATTGCGAAGTCCCATTTTGGTAAGATAGCCTGTATTAAGGCCGCCGGAACGGTTTTCATTTTTTTTAGACATCAGCCGTACTCTCCTTTCCTTCGGAGACGGAAGGCAATACATTTTCAGTCTCATTTATAACATCATCCGTCAAATAAGTATGACCATCCGAATTTGAAGACGAACTGTTTTGTGCTGTGCCATTTTCGGTTGCCGCTCTGAACAATGCACTGCCCCCTTCCGGAAGCTCATCAAGTGCCTTTGCGCGTTTATCGGCAATTTCAATCTGCTTTTCTATTTCATCCATATATTTTCTTGCAATCTCATCAAGAGATGTATAATCCCCTTCCGAAACCGGGATACTGACCGTCTTTTCCGGATTAAATACGCTTTTCGTTTTTGAACTTTCCGACTTCTGACCGACAGAAACGGGAGCGGAGTGTTTTTCATATCTGCTCGCGCGCATTGTCTCGCTTGAAGGAATATCCGAAACAATTCTTCCGTTTTCAATTGTAACAATTCGGTGGTCAAACTGATGAACAAGCTCAAGGTCGTGCGTTACAACAATAACCGTTGCGCCCAGCGTGTTTATTCTGTCAAACAAACTCATTATTTCACCCGAAAGCACCGGGTCGAGATTTCCGGTAGGCTCGTCCGCAATAATTACGCCGGGATTGTTCACAAGCGCCCTTGCAATTGCAACTCTCTGCCGTTCTCCCGTTGAAAGCTGATGCGGAAAAGCCGCCGCTTTATCCATAAGGTCAACAAGTCCGAGAACATATTTTACTCTGCGGCTTATTTTCTTTTCACCCATACCTATAACACGAAGGGCAAACGCGACATTATCATAAACCGTCATTTTCGGTATCAGTCTGAAATCCTGAAAAACAATACCGAGTCTCCTTCTTAAATACGGCAAATCGCGCTTGCGAATGTTGGTAAGGTCATAAGGACCGACATAGATTTCTCCGGAATCTATACGCTCCTGACCCATAATGACATTGAGGAACGAGCTCTTGCCGGCGCCGGACGCACCGACAAGAAACACAAATTCTCCGCTGTCAATTTTTACCGTAACATTATCAAGCGCAACTACACCGTTTGTTTTGTAGGTTAACGAAACATTTTTAAATTCTATCATTTCAATCCCATTCTCTGCCGTGAAGGCGATTTAAAATTTTACAGGATTGGTGTCAAGATATTTTTTTACCATCAATGCAACCTTGAACACAATTGCATCGTCAAACTCTCTGAGATCCAAGCCTGTAAGCTTTTTGATTTTTTCAAGTCTGTATACCAGTGTATTTCTGTGAACAAAAAGCTTGCGCGAAGTCTCTGAGACATTGAGATTATTTTCAAAAAACTTCTGAATAGTAAACAATGTTTCCTGGTCGAGACTGGTTATCGAGCCCTTCTTAAAAATCTCCTTGAGAAACATTTCACAAAGAACAGTAGGAAGCTGATATATAAGTCTCGCTATACCGAGGTTTTCATATGTTATTATATTCTTTTCCGTGTCAAACACCTTGCCGACTTCAAGAGCTATCTGAGCGTCTTTAAATGAACGCGCAAGATCCTTTATGCCGACAACTGTAGTACCAATACCAACAGAAGTATTGATATACTGCTCACTGTTAAGTGAGTCAATTATGGAACGGGCAAGCTTTTCAAGATCCTTGTTGTCGATATTTGCTTTAACTTCTTTTACAAGCGCAATATCCGTTTCGTTGATATTAATAACAAAATCCTTTGTTTTGTCCGGGAAAATAGCCTGAACGGCATCAAAAACAGAAACATCTGTCTTATCACCGATACGAATCAGAAGAACACAGCGGGACGCATCGTTATTAAAGCCGAGTTCTCTTGTTTTAAGGTATATATCGCCCTGAAGAATATTATCAAGAATAACATTCTTGATAAAATTGCTCCTGTCATACTTTTCGTCATAATATTGCTTAATGCTTGAAAGTGCAACGCTGATTACCTTAACATAACTGCCGGCAATATCGTCGTTACCGTCAACAAAAACAGCATATTCCGGACGCATATGTGCACCAAAAGCAAGATATGTCTTATCATTGCATACCTTCGGCTCAAATGAAGCAAAAACATCTGCACAATCAATATTACAGCTCTCACCTATTTTGCCTAAATCACTGCAGCAGATTATTGCACCGTTTGAATCAATCACTCCGATAGTTCTGTTTACGGAATCCTTCATCTGATGGATTATTCCCTGAAAAAGTCTGTTTGACATAAAGCCTTACCCCCAATGCCGTTTATAAAGACAATTTAGACAATCTGACATATATCATTGCTTCTATTTTACACTGTCTATCGGCAATTTGCAATATAAAACTAAAAAATTTTTATATATTTTTTCAGTTTTTTTGTTAAAGCAAGGCTTCGGTTTGTAAAAAAGGCACTTATTTATGATAAAAAAAACAAAATAATTGTTAGAAAAGTCATTGTATAAAACTTACAATAAAAAAACATCTTATAAGCATAAAAACGCAAAACCTGAAATAATTTTTATTTTTCAATGTTATTCTAACATATAAATATGTACTTGTTGTAAAAGAATTTTTATTTTATTTTTTCATAATTTATTTTAGATCACAAAGCTTAAAAAAAATTAAAACTGATTATGAACAGCATCATCACAATCAGTTTCAATTATATTATATCATTTATACAGGCTTACCTCTATCCAACCGAAATATCCGTTTGAAAGTGCCGCATAAGCCCATGTTTTATCTGAATTATAGCCTTTAATCTCAACTGTGTCACCTTCATAAACCGAATAAACTGCATACGAATCGACAGACGGAGCGGCATACAGATAGTCAGATGCTTTAAGAGAAACCTTTTTGTCACCTTCACCGATTACGGGAGCTTCCTCCCCCGGAGGAACATAACCGGGATATTCCGTTGTATCAACAACGATTTTTTCCGTCGTTTCTTTTTCGGTTGTTTCTTTTTCGGTTGTTTCTTTTTCCGTTGTTGTTTTTTCAGTAGTTGTTTTTTCTGTTGTTACTTTTTCAGTTGTTACTTTTTCAGTTGTTGCTTTTTCGGTAGTTGCTTTTTCGGTAGTTGCTTTTTCTGTTGTTGTTTTTTCTGTTGTTGCTTTTTCGGTTGTTGCTTTTTCTGTTGTTGCTTTTTCGGTTGTTGCTTTTTCTGTTGTTGCTTTTTCCGATGTGGATGCTTTATTTTCGGTTACTGCAGGTCCGGCGTGAATAAAGCTGTCAAACCACCCGTCGCTATATCCGTACCCCGCAACGCAAAGACATATAACAGCGACAATTACACAACTCATGCCCGCTGCAATCCCACCGGATTTAGATTCCGTCCTATTAATTGCCTGCGCCTGCTCTTGAGCCACGGCTTTCTTATTAGGATCAGTTTTCTTTTTTGCATCGGCTTCTTTTTTTGCTTTATCTTCGGCTCTCTTTTTGGCTGAAGCTTCTTTTTTCGCTTTATCTTCGGCTTTCTTTTTAGCTGAAGCAGCTTTTTCTTTTTCCTGCTTTTCTTTTTCAGTCTTCTGCTTTGCTGCCGCTTTTTCTTCGTCAGCCTTCTGCTTTTGTTTCTTTCTCGGATTGTCCTGACTAATTTCTGCGGGATGACCGAACATTTTTTTCAGTGCATAATCCTTTTGAAATTCATCGAAAAAGTCATCGTCCTCAACGCCGAGTTCTTTTTCAGCCTGTTCGTCCGACTCAACTGTATTTTCCGGTTCACCATCAGAAACCGCTTTCCCGGAAATCTCTTCATTTGGATTATCAACCGTTTGAGCGTCTTCATTTTCGAGGACATTTATTTCCGACCCGGCAGATTTATCCATTTCAATTTCTTTTTCCTTTGCCGCTTCTTCTTCCCTTACCGCAATTTCATCGAGAAGATTTTCATCAAAAATTTCCAGCTCCGCCGGTTCAACACCCGAAACAAAATCTGTGGCATATTCCGTTTCATTTTTTTGTGACGGAACATCAAACTTATAGTCGGCAGGTTTGGTTTTTTTCAGCCTCGCCCGCTCCTCATTGCTTAAAACCGTGCCGCAGCTTTCGCAGTAATCAAAACCCGGTTCTATTTCTTTTCCGCAATGTCTGCATTTCATTGTAAAAACAAATCCTTTCGGTCAGTTACTGTATTTCCTTGATATACTTCGCGGAAACCCAACCCGTAATGTCGTTTTCTTCATAATAAACCTGCGCCCAATCTCCGTCAAGCTTTACTAATTTAAGCTTTGCGCCTTTAACAAGCGTTGTTATATAATTATCCGCCTCGGAGTCAGGTGAGCTGCGGAAATTAAGTCCGCCTTCTGCCGTTACTTCGTAAAGCTTGTCTGTTTCAGCTGCAGTTGCTTCTTCGGCAGTAGTCACTTCTTCCGGCTCTTCTTCTTCGACAGTTGTATCAGCCTCAGTGTTTTCGGCTGCCGTAGTTTCTTTCGTCGGTTCCTCTGTTATTGTAGGTGTCGAATCACCCGTAGTCTTAAAGGATATTTTTCCTTCAAACTCAATATAATCGGAAGATACCCAGCCGTAAATCTTTTCCGCATTATAGTAAATGAAATACCAGCCAGCATCTTCTTTTGCATCCGCACCGTAAATTGTCACCTTGCTGTCCTGTGCCATAGCAGTAATGCGATTATCTTCATCCGTTGTGGGTGATTTGCGGATGTTAAGCGAATTAACCGTTGCCTTACCTTCTTTAAGCTCAAGAGAAACATAGTCAGGACGACGGATGCCTTCACCGTAATCAACGGTTGTAGCTTCCGTGGTGGGCGCGGTTGTAGTGGGTTTCTCTGTTGTAGGTGCCTGTGTTGTCAATACAGTAGGAGCTTCCGTTGTAATTTCGGCTGTTGTAACAGGCTCGCTCTTTCCGCCTATAACACCGCTGAAATA
Source organism: Clostridia bacterium (assembly GCA_024404055.1). Taxonomy (GTDB): domain Bacteria; phylum Bacillota; class Clostridia; order Oscillospirales; family Acutalibacteraceae; genus UBA6857. The sequence continues at coordinate 19,950 of JAKSQS010000007.1, forward strand.
AAGAATGCATAAAAGCACGATAACAAACGCAACAATTGCCACTGTAAGACCGGCAACTATGTATTTGTACCTGTTATTCTTTTCGGGCGAATCTGTATCATCATCCTCATATACTTCTTCAACAGTCTCGGCATCTTCTTCAAATTCTTCCGAGTCAAAAATACTTCTGCCGCCGCTTTGAATATCACTGAATCTGCCCTCAAATTCGTTTTGTTCCTGCTGAGTCTGAGCATTTGTGGCAGTTCCGCAAAACGGACATCTGGTGAGTCTGTCGTCAATTTCTTCCTTGCATACTTTACAAATCATAAATTTTATTCTCCTGTTCTTATATAATACCGATTATTTATTATAAAATATAATTTTCTCCAAATCAATACCTAAAGCGAAAAAACTTATAAAAATATTATTAAATAAAGGTAAAAAAGGGGGCAGTCGCATTTAGATACAGAAAGCTAAATGCGACAGACCCGGGGAAAATTATTTTACATTATTTTTAAGGGTTTCAAGCTCCGCCGAAAGCTCTGCTGGAATCCTGTCACCGAATTTGGCATAGAACTCTTCAATGCTCTTTGCATCTTCAGCCCAAAGCTCTTTTTCAACACCGAGCATAGCGTTAAGTGAATCTACCGTTACCTCGTCTTCAATACCCTCAAGGTTAATATCCTGTGCATAAGGAACAAAGCCTATTTCCGTCTCTTTCGCATCAACCGCACCTTCACAGCGTTTGAGAATCCATTCAAGAACACGAAGGTTATCTCCGAAGCCGGGCCACATAAAGTTTCCGTCTTCATCCTTACGGAACCAGTTTACATTGAATATTTTGGGAGCCTTGTCACTGTCAAGCGTCTTTCCTATATCAATCCAATGCTGCCAGTAATCAGCCATATTATAGCCGCAGAACGGAAGCATTGCCATGGGGTCACGGCGAACCACACCAACCGCACCGGAGGCAGCCGCAGTTGTTTCCGATGCCATAATTGAACCTACGAATACGCCGTGATTCCAGTTTCTTGACTGATATACAAGCGGAGCGAGCTTTGCGCGTCTGCCGCCGAACACAAATGCGGAAATCGGAACACCCTGCGGATTTTCAAATTCGGATGAAATGCAGGGACAGTTCTTCGCGGGAGCGGTAAAGCGTGAATTGGGATGCGCACCCTTAATTTCATCTGTTTTGCCGTTCCAGGGCTTGCCTGTCCATTCCTTCGCGTTTTCGGGAGGATTCTTGTCAAGGCCTTCCCACCAAACCGTATTATTGTCAAGGTTGTGACAAACATTTGTAAATATTGTTCCCTTCTTTGTCGTAAGAAGAGCGTTGGGATTTGATTTCATATTCGTTCCGGGAGCAACGCCGAAAAATCCGTTTTCGGGATTGATGGCGTAAAGTCTGCCATCCTCGCCCTTGCGAATCCACGCAATGTCATCACCGACAGTCCATACCTTGTAGCCCTTTGCCTTATATCCCTCGGGCGGAATGAGCATGGCAAGGTTTGTCTTGCCGCACGCCGACGGGAAAGCCGCGCAGATATATTTAACCTCACCCTTCGGATTTTCAACGCCGAGAATGAGCATATGCTCTGCCTGCCAGCCTTCGTTTCTGCCCTGATAAGAGGCAATACGCAAAGCAAAGCACTTTTTGCCGAGAAGAACATTTCCGCCGTAACCTGAATTAACAGAAATAATGGTATTGTCCTGCGGGAACTGGCAGATATATCTCTTTTCCGCGTCTATATCGCACTTGCAGTGAAGTCCACGAACCCAGTCGTTGCTGTCACCGAGACAGTCGAGAACATTAAATCCGACTCTCGTCATAATGCACATATTGAGAACAACATATATGGAGTCAGTCATTTCAATACCGGCTTTTGAGAACTGAGAGCCTACGGGACCCATTGAATAGGGAATTATGTATGCGGTTCTGCCCTTGTATGAATCCTTGGCAATTGAATAAAGCATTTCATATGCCTGCGCCGGATCCATCCAGTTATTTGTAGGACCTGCTTCTTCTTTTGTGGGAGCGCATATAAATGTTCTGCCTTCAACACGGGCAACATCGTTCTCTGCCGTTCTGTGGAGATAGCAGTCGGGAAGAAGCTCATCGTTAAGCTTTATCATTTCACCAGTTTTGCAGGCTTCTGCTCTGAGCTGTTCAATCTGTTCATTGCTTCCGTCAATCCAGACAACCTTGTCAGGGTTAACAAGCTTGATTTTATCGTCAAGCCATTCAAGAATACTCTTATTAGTGGTAGGTGCCATAATATCTTCCTTTCAGAAATAAATTCTAAATGTACATTCTGAATTATACCAATAATCAGTCAACATTTCAAACTGCAAAATAACGAATTATTATGCATATCGGGCATTTATTCTATTCAAAAATACCCATACCGATAAATTATATGCGGTATGGGAAAATTATGTTACCTGTTATCCTCTTCAATTGACATGGTTGCACACGCGTTAAGCTCAAGAGAAGCGGTATGCCCGGCTAACAGCTCATAATATGCCTGCGAAGCAACCATTGCACCGTTATCACCGCAAAGGGACAGCTCCGGCATATACAGCTCCCAACGGTGTTTTTTGCACACCTCTTCCATTTTGCGCCTTAAAACACTGTTTGCGCTGACGCCGCCTGCAAGAGCGATTTTTCTGTAGCCGAAATCAAGTGCGGCTTTCTCGGTATTCTTTACAAGACAGCCGGCAACAGCATCCATAAATGAAGCACCCAAATCCGGAACATTTATTTGTTCGCCCTTCTGGCTCGCGTTATGTATAACATTGATGACAGATGTTTTAAGACCGGAAAAGCTGAAATCGTATTCACTGCCGTCCACCCTCGGACGGGGAAATGTATACATATGAGGGTTTCCGTCTGCCGCCTCTCTGTCAAGGTTCAGTCCGCCGGGATAAGGCAGTCCCATAGTTCGCGCCGCTTTGTCAAGTGCCTCTCCCGCAGCATCATCTCTTGTTCTGCCGATAACATGAAATTTTGTATAAGACTGCACCTCAATAATGTGACTGTGCCCACCGCTGACAACAAGACACAGAAACTCAGGCTCAAGCTCTGGATATGTCAGATAATTTGCTGCAATATGGCTGCGCAGATGGTGTACAGGTATAAGAGGGATGCCGGAGGCATATGAAAGCCCCTTGACATAGCTGACGCCGACAAGCAGTGCACCTATAAGTCCGGGAGCATAGGTTACACCTATTCCGTCTATTTCATTAAGCGAAAGTCCTGCATCGTTAAGTGCTTTTCCGACAACGGCACATATACTTTCCGTGTGCCTTCTTGAAGCTATTTCCGGCACTACACCGCCGTAAACAATGTGCTCCGTCACCTGCGAGGCAACCGCTTTTGAAAGAATTTCTCTGCCGTCTTTTACAACGGCAGCTGCGGTATCGTCGCACGAGGATTCAATTGCAAGAATATTCAATTCGGTTCTCCTTAAAATACAGTGTCATAAGGTATGCGTTTTCCGTTGGTGATGAATAATAATTTTTTCTTTCTCCGACCTTGACAAAGCCGTGAGAATCGTACAAAGAAATTGCCGCCGCATTGCTTTTTCTTACTTCAAGAGTAAGAAATTCCGCATTCTCTTTTATTGCCGTCTGTTCAATTCTTTTCAAAAGAGCATCTGCTATCCCGCGGCGTCTGTATTCCGGTAAAACGGCAATATTCGCCATGCTGCATTCGCCGCAGATATTATACATACCGCAATATCCTGCCGCGTCACCGTTGAACAATGCAACAAAAAATCTTGCTGACGGGTTTGAAAGCTCCGGGACAAGCATATCATACTTCCACGGAGCGGAAAAACATTCTTCTTCTATCTTACATATGTCCTCAAGCAATTCCTTTGACATCGGGACAATGCATATACCATCCATTATTCTTTTTCGGATGCAAGAAACTTGTAAACAAGTGCCGCCAGAACACCGCCGACAAGGGGAGCAACTATGAACACCCAAACACATTCGAGTGATTCGCCGCCTGCAAGCAGAGCCGGTCCGAAGCTTCTTGCAGGGTTAAACGATGCACCCGTACACTGAACGCCCAGAATATGAACAAGCGTAAGCGTAAGACCTATTACAATACCGGCAACGCCCGCATTTTCAGTCTTGGAGGTAACGCCGAGAATAGCAAGAACAAATACAAATGTCAGTATGATTTCGATAATAATCGAAGCAAGTATTTTTCCCTCATACAAGCCGTTTGAGCCGAGTGTGCTTCCTGCGGGCGCAAATGCCTTGAGAGCCGCCGCACCGGCTATTGAACCGGCGAACTGAGCAATTACATATCCTGCAAAATCCTTTACAGACATCTTTTTGCTGACAAGCATGGCAATTGAAACTGCCGGATTGATATGGCAGCCGGAAATATTGCCGATTGAATAAGCCATTGCAACAATTACAAGTCCGAATGCGAGAGCGGTAAGCAGATAGCCTGTTCCCGCGTCCGGGTTGCATCCGACTGCGACTGCCGTTCCGCAGGCAAAGAAAACGAGAACGAAAGAGCCGATAAATTCAGCAATGTACTTTTTAATTGATTCCATAATAAACTCTCCTTAAAAAATTTTTCAGGTTTTATACCCATACGCTATTTTATCACAAGCAATATGATGTTTCAATAGCATAGCTCATCATTCAAGCACCATATACCCGTATTTGTTCAGCATAACGGTATTATTTAATTCTTCACCTGTCAGAACATCTCTGTAAGTACCGTTAAGCTTTATTTGTTTTTCATCATCCGTAAAGTTGATAACAAAAATATAACTTCCTCTTTTACGCATGGAAACGCCGTGCGGAACATCAATATCCGCATCGGGCAAAATTTCAAGCTCTTTAATAAGCTTATCGCAGAAATCACCGGCAAGCTCACCGTCATTTCTGAAAGCGACATAATAGGCTTTTCCCTTTCCGTAGCCGTTACAGGTAACGGAGGGCTCTCCTTTGTAAAATTCACTTTCATATGTACCGAGCACCTGTGCGCCCTGCGCGTGAATTATGTCGCATACATGATTTACTTCGTATGTTTTGCCGTCAAACGATGCATTGACACAACAGTTTTCAGGCAAAGCGTCAGTTTCCTCCGCCCATACTCCGAACACCTTTCCGAGTCCGTTTCCCGGGAAACCGCCGAGAAAACACAGGTCATCTTCATCCGCAATACCCGTAAGATATGTTGCAACAAAGCTTCCGCCGCCGTTTACATATTTTTCAATTCTTTCGGCTGTGCCGTCCTTAAGCATATACAGGAAGGGCGCAATAACGGCATCATAGTGTGAAAAATCAGAATCCATAGAAATCATATCAACACTGATTCCGCGCTTCCAGAACGGCTCATACCATTTAATGCATTCCTTCTGATAGTCTCTTCTTGCATTGTTATAACCGCAAAACATATTTGTTACCCATTCATTCTGCCAGTCGTAAACAATCGCAACCCGGCTTTCGCATTTGCGGTTTATAACTCCGTCAAGCTTTTCAAGGTCTTTTCCGAGAGCAGTCACCTCACGGAATACCCTTGTGTTTTCGTGTCCGCAATGGTCAACAACAGCACCGTGGAATTTTTCGTGACCGCCCCTGCTTTTTCTCCACTGAAAATACTGCACACTGTCCGCACCGTGGGCAACAGCCTGTACAGATGACATTGCAAGCATTCCCGGCTCCGGTATTTTGTTCACGGAACGCCAGTTAATTACGGAAGGCGTGCTTTCCATCATAAGAAAAGGTTTTCCGCCCTTCATACTCCTGAAAACATCGTGTACAAATGCCGAGACAACAGCGGTACGCGTATCCTTTCCGACATTCCATTCGGGATAATTGTCCCACGAAACAATATCAACATGCTTTGCAAATTCCTGCAAATCAAGTCCGTCAAACAGCCACATGAAGTTTGTGGTAACCGGTATATCCGGAGTAATTTCTCTCAAAGGTGCAATTTCATTTTCAAAAAATGAAATCGTCTGGTCTGAGACAAATCTTTTCCACGCAAGCTTTAAGCCGACAACATGGTTTTCCCCTCTTGATTTAGGAGATGTTATCTGTGAAAAATCATTTAGCTGATGGCTCCAGAAGCGATTCCACCATTTGTCATTCAAAAGCTCAATATCATTATTGTAATGCTCTCTCAGCCACTGTCTGAAAGCATTCTGGCAAAGCTCACAGTGACATTCACCGCAATATTCATTTGAGATGTGCCACATTTTCACTGCCGGGTGATTTTTATATCTTTCGGCAATAATGCGATTGATATTTCTCACCTTTTCCCTGTAAAGAGGAGATGTCAGGCAATGGTTATGCCTTACGCCGTATTCGTTGCGAACACCTTCTTCGTTCACACGCAGAACCTCGGGATATTTTTGCGCAAGCCAAGCCGGTCTTGCACCGGACGGTGTTGCAAGAATAACATATTTTCCGTTTTCATGCAGGTTATCAAGAACTCTGTCAAGCCACTCAAAATTATAAACGCCCTCCTCCGGCTCGACAGCCGACCATGAAAAAATACCGACAGTAGCACTGTTTATATGAGCGAGGTTCATCAGTCTCATATCCTCATCCCATATTTCAGGCGTTTTAATCCACTGGTCGGGATTATAGTCGCCTCCGTGAATGATATGTTCATAAAAATTTTCTTTCATGGAAAAACCCTCATTACTTGCCGAAATTTTTTGCAAGACTTACATAAGCGATAGCGTTTGTTTTATTGGAAAGCACCTGTTTAATATCTGTTTTTTTAACGACCTTTGCAGGTGTACCGAGTGCCATGGAGCCGTCGGGAATAACCGTGCCTGCCGTAACAACCGCGCCTGCTCCGATAATACAGTCTTTTCCTATTTTCGCGCCGTCAAGAATAACGGAATTCATGCCTATAAGCGTGTTGTCCCCCACGGTTGCTCCGTGTACGCACGCTCCGTGGCCCACGCTCACACCGTTTCCGATTGTGACCGATGTGTTAAGTCCGACATGGATTACGGCATTATCCTGTATGTTGCTGTTGTCGCCTACGGTGATGCTGTTCATATCTCCGCGCAAAACCGCTCCGAACCAGACAGAGGATTTCTTCCCGATTTTCACTTTTCCGACAACCGTTGAGTTTTCGGCAATAAACGCGCTTGAATCAATTTCAGGGCTGTTTTTTTTATAATCCAATACCATATTCTTTTCTCCTGTATGTAGTTATACTCCGGAATAGGCGTTGAAGCCGCCGTCAACAGCTATCGTCGTACCGGTAATAAAGCCCGAATAATCCTCATCGCAAAGGAACAGAAGACTTCCGGCAAGCTCCTGAGGCTCACCGAAACGCTTCATAGGTGTTGCGGCAAGTATTTTGCCCGTTCTTGCCGTAGGCGTACCGTCGTCATTCCAAAGCAAGGTTTTGTTCTGATTGGTCGAGAAAAAGCCGGGAGCTATGGCATTTACACGGATACCCACATCCGCAAAATGAACAGCCATAAACTGCGTGAAGTTCTGAACTGCGGCTTTTGCAGCAGAATACGCGGGGATTTTTGTAAGCGGTCTGTAAGCATTCATTGAAGTAATCATAACGATACAAGTATTATCTCTGCCTGCCATATCACGCGCAAAAACCTGCGTCGGGATAAGCGTACCGAGAAGATTGAGATTAAAAACAAAAGATATACCTTCCGGGTCAAGGTCAAAAAAGGTCTTGATTCCCTCCTGCGTTCCTTCAAGGTCAATTTTTTCAAGTGTTTCCTTTGTTGTTGTGCCTCTGGGGTTATTTCCGCCTGCACCGTTGAGAAGTATGTCGCAAGGTCCGAGCTTTTCGTTGACTTCTTTTCTCGCCTGCTCCATGCTTTCTCTGTCAAGTACATTGCAGGAAATGGCAATAGCCGTTCCGCCGTCAGCATTGATTTCGTCTGCAACCTTTTTCGCCGCTTCGCCGTTGAGGTCGAGAACCGCAACCTTTACGCCCTGTGAAGCGAGAGTTTTGGAAAATCCGCTGCAAAGAACTCCGCCGCCTCCCGTAACTACCGCTACTCTGCCTTCAAGCTTCTGATGATTAAACATATTTTTTCTCCTTTTCGTTTTCAGTCGGTATACCCGGCTATGACTTTCATAACTTTATTTGCAATGGGAATGGCAACAGACGAACCGCTGCCGCCGTTTTCCACAATGACAACAATTGCATACGGCAGGTCTTCTCTTTGAGAAAAGCCTACAAACCATGAGTGCGGTCTTTTCCCGTCAACCTCTGCCGTGCCTGTCTTTCCGCACATTTCAAGCGCGGAACGGAAGCTTTCGTAATACTGATTTTCAACATTAGAGCGCAGCAGCTTTTTCATCTTGTCCGCCGTCTCTTGTGAAAGAGTGATATTGGAACACAATTTTCCTTTTTCTTTTTCAAGCACCGACCCGAGAACGGAGCTGTCCTTTACAAGATAGGGATTGACAGCTGTTCCGCCGTTGGCAATGGCACCCATAAGCACCATCATCTGACAGGGGTTAACAAGCGTTGTATACTGTCCTATTCCTGCCCAGCCAATATCAAGAGCAGAAGACTTGCTAATATCGAATGTACTGCGGTAGGTGGTTATCCGACCGAAGGAAATGTTTTTGCCGAGTCCGAGTGCTCTGACGGTTGCGGTGAGCTTTTCTTTACCGAGCTCATCCGCAATTAAGCTGAACGCGCTGTTGCATGACCGGTTAAGAGCCTGTTCAAAGGTCACTTCCCCGTGAACCGAATTGCATATGACCTCGCCCGAGCCGATTTTACTTGCCCCGTCACAGGTGAATGTTCTGTCAAATATATCGGGAATATTTTCTATTGCGCATATACCTGTAATAATTTTAAATATTGAGCCGGGAGTAAATACACCCGAGGTAAAACGGTTAATGTAAACACCCTCATACCAGTCGGA
>JAKSQS010000070.1 GCA_024404055.1 Clostridia bacterium
CTCACCTTGACATTTCTCTTGAGTGTATGTGATAATTTCGTGTAGAGGTTGGGTTTTAAGCTAACCTAAATAAAATATGGGTGGATTCGAACCACCCTCGCGCGAAGCGCGAACACAATCGTTGGAAACGACGCGGACGAAGTCCGACGTCGAATCCACCCCTGCCCACCACAAGAAGCACTTTCTAAAGGTGCTTCTTTTGTTTTTAAGCTAACCTAAAAAAGTAAAGAAAACAAGGAAAAAATGAAAAAATCCCTTGATTTTTTTGTATGTAAATGGTGTAATTAGGCTAACATATGATGAGAAAGCAGTGGTAAAAAATGGCACTGAACAGTAATATTCGGGTGGACATACCGAATCATGAAACAGCCTAATTCGGATGAGATTCAGGATACAACTATTGACAAGTGTCCGTTTGGACACTATAATATAAATACGCTATTCTTTTCCGCCCGGAGGTCTAAATGGAAAATTCAACCAAAACGAGGATTCTTGAACAGGCGCTTGTAAGCTTTGCCGAAAACGGCTACAAGGGTACAAATCTGCGTGACCTTGCGTCAGGTCTCGGCATAACCAAATCGGCACTGTACAGGCATTATGACAGCAAGGAAGAAATCTGGAATGCGGTTATCGACATGATGGAGGAATATTACAGTATGCGGTTCGGCTCACCCGAAAAAATGCCTGCCGTTCCCGAAAGCTGTGACGAGCTGTTAGCCCTGACCATGAAAATGCTGCATTTTACCATGCACGACCGTAAGGTCATCCTCACAAGGCGGCTGCTGCTTGCCGAGCAGTTTCGTGACGAACGGGCAAGGAAGCTTACAACGCTGCATTTTCTGACCGGCACAAAGCAAATATTTACGGAAATTTTTGCGCGGATGATGGAAAAAGGCATACTGAAAAATGATGACCCCGAAATGCTTGCCTTCGCCTACACCGCACCGGTTTCCGCACTTGTGCAGCTATGCGACCGTGAGCCGGAAAGGGAAGCGGAAATCACGCTGCAAATCGAAGCATTTGCACGACATTTTATCAATACATATAAAGCGAAGGATGATGACAATGACTGAAGAAATTAAAAAATGCGCAGCCGGTTCTACGCGCAGGCAGACATGACAAACGATGAAATGAAAACATACTGCGAAAAGCTGTGTCCGACCCTGAAACGCCGGAAAAAATGAATAAGGAGTTACAATATGAGTTCAGATAATTTTATCATTCGCAACGAAACAAAAGAGGATTACAGAGAGGTTGAAAACCTTGTAAGAGAAGCATTCTGGAATGTATACCGTCCGGGGTGCAGTGAGCATTATGTTATACACACATTGAGAGACGACCCGGATTTTGTTAAAGAGCTTGACTTTGTTATGCAGCAGAACGGAAGGCTTATAGGTCAGAATATGTTTATGAAAACCGTTATCAACTCCGACGACGGAAAAACCGTTCCCGTTCTGACCATGGGACCTATCGGCATCACACCGGAGCTCAAGCGTAAGGGCTACGGCAAAAAGCTGCTTGATTATTCTTTGGAAAAAGCCCGTGAAATGGGCTTCGGCGCGGTTTTGTTCGAGGGAAATATTGATTTTTACGGCAAAAGCGGCTTCAGCTATGCCTCCGGCTTCGGTATACGCTACCACGATCTGCCCGAGGATGCGGATGCATCGTTTTTCCTTTGCAAAGAGCTTATCCCCGGCTACCTTGACGGCATAACCGGCGTTTATCAGACTCCGCAGGGCTATTATGTGGACGATGCCGATGTTGAGGAGTTTGACAAATCGTTCCCCGAAAAAGAAAAGCTTGTTCTTCCGGGACAGTTGTTCTGAAAATAATAAATGAATAACATTACGAAAAACACAGGAGGAAAAAAATGAGCATTGCACAGGTACGCTCCCTTTGCAAGGAATATCCGTCGTTCACCCTTTCGGATGTTTCCTTTGAGCTTCACAAGGGACGGATTACGGGCTTTATCGGCAGGAACGGCGCGGGAAAAACCACCACGATTAAATCCATGCTGAATCTTGTTCATCCCTCCTCGGGTGAAATTGAATATTTCGGTCTTCCGCTGAAAGAAAACGAGGCGCAAATCAAGCAGCGTATCGGTTATTCCACAGGAGCGGTGAATTATTATCCGAAAAAGAAGATACGCGATATTGTTTCCGTCACCAAAACCTTTTATTCAAACTGGGACGAAAACGCTTACCGGGAATATCTCCGGCTTTTCGCCATTGATGAAAACAAAAAGCCCTCCGAGCTGTCGGACGGTATGAAGGTAAAGCTTAATTTGCTGCTTGCGCTGTCTCACCGCGCCGAGCTTCTCATTCTTGACGAGCCGACAAGCGGGCTCGACCCGTTCTCCCGTGATGAGCTGCTGGAGGTTTTTATTGAGCTTAAAAACCGCGGTGCGGCAATTCTGTTTTCAACGCATATCACATCAGACCTTGAAAAATGCGCGGATGACATTGTTTATATTCAAAACGGAAAAATTGCCGCATCCTGCACCGCTGACGAATTTGAAAAGCACTTTGTTTCTGACGGCGAAAGCCTTGAGGAGGCTATACTGCGCATGGAAAGAGGTGTAAAAAATGCTTAACCTGTTGAAAAAGGAGCTGAAATTAAGCTCTTCGGTGCTTTCGTATTTTTTCATTCTCTTCGGGCTGATAACCTTCTTTCCCGGTTATCCCATACTTGTGGGCGCGTTTTTCGTGTGTCTCGGCATTTTTCAGTCCTTTCAATACGCGAGAGAAGCAAACGATATTCTGTACTCCGCTCTTCTTCCCGTAAAGAAATCGGATGTAGTGAAAAGCAAATATCTTTTCTGTGTGTTTATTGAGCTTTGCGCATTTATTTTAAGCGCGGCTGTTACGCTTTTGAGAATGACCGTTTTATCATCCGCCCCGGCATACCGCGCCAATGCGCTGATGAACGCAAATCCCGCCTTTCTCGGCTTAACGCTGCTTATTTACGGCTGCTTTAATGCAGTTTTTGTCTGCGGATTTTTTAAAACCGCGTATGGCTTTGCGAAGCCGTTTATCCGTTTCATTGTTGCGGCGTTTGCGATTACAGGCGCGGGCGAAACGCTGCACCACATACCCGGTCTTGAGGCGTTTAACGCCTTCGGCTTTGATAATGCGGGACTGCAAATCGCCGTGTTAATTTCCGGCGCGGTTTTATATACGGTGCTCACCCTGCTTTCATTCAGGCGTGCCTCGTCGCTTTTTGAAAAAATTGATTTATAAGAACGGTGAGGTGATATTATGGAAATAAAAAATGTTATTCTCGACATGGGGAATGTTCTGTTGAGCTACGACCCGGATTATTCCGTTAACCTGCTTTGCGAAAACGAAAGTGCAAAGGCAGTGATAAAAAAGGAATTTTTCGGCGGATATGAATGGATTCAGACTGATCTCGGGGCGATTACGCCGGAGGAAAGACTTAACGAAGTGAAAAAGCGTGTGCCGGAGGCTTTTCACAAAGACCTTGAAGCCGTTTCGGACGGATGGGATGTGTGCATGAAGCCGCTTGACGGAGCGAAGAAATTTTTTTCGTATCTCAAAGAAAACGGGTACCGCGTTTATCTGCTTTCAAACGCGAGCACGGAGTTTTACAGATATTTTCCCCGTGAATTTGACATTGCGCAGTTTGACGGAACAGTGGTATCGTGCGACCTGCACATAATAAAGCCTGACCCGGAGATATATTTATATCTGCTGAAAAAATACTCACTCAGAGCGCAGGAGTGTCTTTTTGTTGATGACATGGAAAAAAATACCGACGGTGCCAAAGCCGTCGGTATGAATGCGTTTCAATTTAAGGGAAGCTATGAGGATATTAAAAAAATCATTTAGTATTATAGTGCTTGCGTTGTTATATTTTAAAGCAGCTTTCGTATTTCTTCGCCCATGAGGTGACAAGCTTTCTGTTGTATACTCTCGGCAGTGCCGTTGTTGAGGCAATAACCTTGCCCATTCTGACGCCTGTTGAGAGTATTTTTTTCATCAGTGCTCCGTCTCCGCATACACCTTTTGCCTTTTCAACAAGCTGTGCCGGGGTAATTCCGCCCATAATGCTTGAAATGCTGGTGCTGTCCGCGCCCATGGTAAGGTCGTCCGCGTTGAGTATGCCGGTTGCAAACATATAGTCAACCTCCTTACCCTCAAGCTGTGAAAGCAGCAGCTTCACACAAGCCAAAACGGAAAGACCCGCGCCGAGCTCCTTATAATATCTGACCTGATATGCCCACAGCGTTTCCGCGCTGAAAGCACCGTCGCGATCCGCGATAACCGTATCCGCAAGCATACGCGCCGCTTTGAGTGAGTTTGCTATACCAGAGCCGATAATCGGCACGGTCATAAACGCGCTGTCACCGATTGCGGCATAACCGTCTGCAACCATAATCGAAAGGGGCTGTCTGACAGGGATATTTACGGTCTGTCCGCCCCTTACAACGGTGTCACCAAGTCTTGCGTTGCCGTTTTTGAGATAAACGAGGGATTCCTCTTTATCTTCGTCCGTCAGCACACCGAACCTGCCTATCAGCACATCGGTAAATTCTTCTTCGCTTGCAACCCAGTTCACGCCGATTTTGCCCTGCGGCAGCATATATACTTTATATACATCCTTTGCCGGCTCATCACTTGCGCGGTTATAAAAAGCGCGGTAAACATTGAAACGTGAAAATGCGCCTTCTTCCTTTTCGATATGCAGGCTGTCGGGCAGACCCTTTCTTACGGGTGAATCCATTCCTGCCGCGTCAATCACCAAATCCGCATAAAAGTCACCCTTGTCGGTGCTTATGCCGCATACCCTGTTTCCGTAAAGCAGGGGAGAGTTGATTTTACAGCCGTAAACGAATTTCACGCCGCAGCTCTCTGCGTGGGAAATAAGGTGGGCATAAATGTCGCGCCGTTCCATTTTGATTTCAAGCTCATTTTCCGGCACGTGCTGCCTGAGCCCAAGGCTTTCGTTCGGGCTGTAAAAGGTCATATCGTCCTTGTATGTAAATTTATCCTTGTCCGGCATGGGAATCCCGGCTTTTTCAAGAGCACCGGGAGCAAAAATATCAGTCCAGTCATAGCCCAGCGTATCCTTTTCGCCTTTTTCGTAAACCGTTACATCAAAGCCGTTTTTTGCAAGCAGTGCCGCCACGGCTATTCCGCCGTGACCCGCGCCTGCCACGATAATTTTTTTGCCCATAAACAAGCTCTCCTTTTACTTTTTTCAAATTGTATCATAAATCGACAGATTTTTCAAGTTAGCAATTCGCGTCACGCTAGGCAGTTTTTTAAAAAAACTATGGAAAAATTTTTTATTATATGATAGAATAAAATGAATTGCAATATAAGGAGGCAAGCTATGTATTACATAGGTGTAGACGGCGGCGGAACGAAAACCGCATATGCTCTTTTTGACGAAAACAAAAATATGCTCCATATGGTTAAAACCACAGGCAGCAACCACGAAAATCTGGACGGTTCATTTGAAGAAGCGGCACAAATCATTATGGGCGGCATAAACGACCTTCTGAATGAGACGGGTAAGACTCTTTCGGATATTTCGGGTATACTTATGGGTCTTGCCGGTATCGACCATGAATATCAGCATGACGCGCTGTATAAGCTGCTTTATGATAAAGGACTTCGCAATTTCAGAATTTATAACGACGGTTTTATCGTCACCAAGGCAGGCTCACCCGACGGAACGGGTATCGGCTATAACTGCGGCACGGGCACCTGCTGCAACTCCATAGCGTCGGACGGAAAAATGCTTCAGGTCGGCGGCTTCGGTGAGCTTTCCGGCGATATGGGCAACGGAATGTGGATAGCGGCAAGAACCTTCCGTGCGGTATATGATGATATTTGTCTCGGCAGCCGAAAAACCTCAATGACGCAGCCGTTTTGTGAAAAGCTCGGTGTTTCTGCCGACCGTGAGGGCGTGCTTTCCGTTATCGCTTCTCTTGAAGAGGAAAAGGGCGATGTTGTTATGCCGCTTATCGACATTTTCTTTGACGCGCTGAACGCCGGTGATGCGGCGGCGGATGCCATAGCGGAGGAAATGGCTGTCAGAGGTGCGAACTTTATTGCCGCGCACACATTCAGCCAGAAATTCGATTCCGATGTTATCAATGTGGTGCTTTCGGGCTCTATGCACACAAAGCTTCCGAGTGATATATATGTTGAAAAGCTGAAAAAATATGCCGCTGAGAAAAGCGGACGCAAGCTGAATTTCATAAAACTTGACGCTGCTCCCGTCACCGGTTGCATAAACTGGCTGCTGGAGAACGCCTGAAAATAAGAAAGAGGTAGAGAAAATGAAAGAAATTAATGTAACTGTAATCGGTTCGGGCAGCACCTATTGTCCCGAGCTTGTGGACGGATTCCTTAAAAGACAGGATTCGCTCAGGCTCAAAAGGCTTGTCCTTATGGATATTGATGAAAGAAAAAGAACGATTGTCGGCAGCCTTTGTGAGCGTATGCTGAAAAAGGCAGGCTGTGAAACCGAGGTTGTTATGACTGACGACCTTGATGCGGCACTTGCGGGCGCGGATTTTGTTGTCACGCAGATTCGTGTCGGTAAGCTTCCGGCAAGGTATCTTGATGAGTCCATTCCCGTTAAATATGACCTTATCGGTCAGGAAACCACGGGTATCGGCGGCTTTTTCAAGGCACTGCGCACAATTCCCGTTATCGGCAATATCTGCAAAAAGATTGAAGAAATATGCCCGGACGCATGGCTTATCAACTTCACAAATCCCTCCGGCATCGTGACGGATTATGTTCTTAATCACACAAAGGTAAAATGCATCGGTCTTTGCAATGTTCCGATTGATATGATTGACGATATTAAGGAAAACTGCGGTGAGGATGTTGATATAACCTATCTCGGACTGAACCATTTAAGCTGGATAACCTCCGTTATGAAGGACGGGGAGGATGTTCTCTACAAGCTGTTTGACGAGGGCTTTGCACCCAAGGTTATGGCAAATATCGTAGACGACGGCTTTGACACCGAATGTCTGCGCGCCTGCGGCGGCTGGCCGTCATCCTATCTCCAGTATTATTACAACCGTGATGCCAAGCTTAAGCACCTTAAAGAGGATGAAAAGACAAGGGCACAGGTTTGCATGGAGATTGAAGAAGACCTTCTTAAAATGTATCAGGATGAAGAGCTTTGCGTAAAGCCTGCTCTGCTTGACAAGCGCGGCGGACACAAGTATTCTCTTGCCGCCTGTTCGCTTATTGATTCAATTGCAAACGACACAAACGATGTTCATGTTGTTAATATCCTCAATAACGGTACCCTGCCGTTTATGAACGATAACGATGTTGTGGAAATCGCGGCGAGAATAGGCGCGGACGGAGCAAAGCCCGTTTATGTCAAGCCGGCATATAACAAACATATTATCGGACTTATGGCGGTTGTCAAAGCATATGAGAAATATACGGTGGAGGCGGCTGTTACGGGTGATGACCGCGCCGCTTATAACGCGATGATGGTTCATCCCCTTATCGGTGACTTTGCAAGGGCAAAGGCGTGCTATGAGGAAATGAAGCAGGCGCATAAAGATTTCCTGCCGGAGTTTTTCGGGGAATAAAAGTCGGGTAATTTGATTGTGTAATTCGCCGCCGGTGTGTAAAGTAAATTGCTTTACACACCGGCGGCGAATTATAAGCTCTGAAATAAATATTAATTTTAGTGTAAAGCAAATCACTTTACACCGAGATTTAAAGAAGGTACACAGGCGGAATATTTAAAAAGCCGACTTCACTTGTTATTCCGTAGGGAACGTACCCATAGAGAACCGTCCCCGTTTGGCATCATGCCCGTATTCCGTAGGGTGCGATGCCCACATCGCACCGCCGTCAAAAAAACATCATGCCCGTATTCCGTAGGGTGCGTTGCCCTCAACGCACCGAACAAAAACCGCCGTCAAAAAACACCATGCCCGTATTCCGTAGGGTGCGATGCCCACATCGCACCGAACAAAAATGCCGAAACCGCGTCGGGCTTTGTTGAAATATATCCCGGGTAAATGTGTTGAACAGGCGAATGCTTTACGGCGGTGCGATGTGGGCATCGTACCGTGCGGTATCAATTGGTATGTAATTCGGGACGATGTGGGCATCGTCCACTACAAAACCGCCGGCAAAAAACATCGCACCCTACTGCACTGTAAAGCTTTAAATGTCACAAAGCACTGCGGATAAAACAACAGGCAAAAACAAGAAAACGGAAACAATTGGAATAGATATTACATATCTGTTACGAAATTATTTAAAATTATTAAGAAACACCGTATTTCTTAATATATACTGTATGAAAAATATTTTTTTCTTTGTGCAAGAGGGCGAAAAAAGACAATTAATTTTTATATGCTTGATATTTGACCGTTTTGGGTGTAATATTACAAATGTATAATAATAATAATCTTTGAAGGAGGATTATGTATGCAAAAAATCACACGCACAGGAAGAAAAGCGCTCAGCCTGCTGCTGTCATTGCTGATGATTATGTCGGTTATGACGGTCGGCTTTGCTCCGCTTGCTTCCGCAGAAATCGAGCACACGGAGAACACGGCGGGTGCGGTTTTCACCCTCAAGTTCAATGTGCCGGAATCCATTTATTTAAAGCCCGGTTCGGGAGATTTTGAATATTTCCTGACCAATAAGCTTAATTCCGCGGGAACCACCGCAATTTCCGACCCGGTGAAGGAATTTGATGTGACGGTGTCCGCGCCCATGGCAACCGCTATGACTCTTACATATCAGCTTGAGTCAAACGGCAAAAAGCCGGACAGAACGGAGGTTTCAAGCGACGGTCTGTCGGTGAATATTCCCACCAGTACCACCGGGGCGCAGTCCATTTCAATACCCCTTAAGGGGAAGGCTCTTTCCGGCTATACGGATGCTATCGCCGGTAATGAGTATTTTATTAAGTGGACGCTGAATTACACGGCAAAGGTGGACGGCGTTGAAACGCAGTACACCCAGTATGCTTATACCTCTATTTATGCTCCGTTTTTAAAAACAGCCGGTACCTCACTGTACTTCAAGGCTTCTCCTACTATCGGCTTTAAGCCCCGTAACTCCGCCTATTCATTTATTACCGGCGGTCACACGGTATCGGGCGGTAACTATGAATCCAGCTTCACCTCTGTAAACACAGCAGGTCTTGAAGCGAACATGGCGATACACAAGGATAGTCTTGCCAATGCAACCTATGTTGCTCCTTTGGTTATGTTTACCGGCAATAACGACGGTACAGATTCAGACGATATAGACCATATCAGTGATTATCCCTTCAACGCCGGGGCAACGGTTCCTGCCGGAAACGGTTTGTTCAGAAAATATACTGTAAAGAGCAAGGAAAACGGCGGTGTTTATGTTGACAATGATTCGGACGGTGACGGACAGTGGTTTGTGCTGGACGATTATACCACCAATGCGCCCAGCGTCGGTATCACGGTAGATACCTCCCGTTTTCCGAATTATAAATATATACCGAACCTTTCCTCCGGCTGGATGCTTTACGGTTCATACGGAAACAGTAACGGAACCAATCTCCGCTGGGTTGCCGGTATAAATACAGGCTCGGTCTATAACGGCGGTGTCGCCCGTAACGCCATGAACGGAGATGACGCCAAAAAAGTTACCTTTGACGCCGCAACGATTAAAGGCATTGATGTTGATACAACCGGGTTGACGGACGAATATAAATCTTTGGCAAAGGGCCTTTTCCCCTTTGACGGAACTGTTATAAACGGACACAATGTCATTGCGTTTGCTTACAGAACGACTTATGCCGGTATCGGCACTTCCACATCCTCCAACGCGGTTGTCACCGGCGTTGACCTGAATGTAACCGCAACCAATAAGGCGGAACTTCGTGCGGCAGTATGTGAAGTGAATGCCAAGGGCTACGGCTTAAAGGATGACGGAAAAACTGCCGATGATGAATATATCAATGCGGCGGCGGCGGGCCATAAGGTGCTTGCAGACCAGTTCGCCACGGCGAGTGATATTTACGCCGCGAAGACCGCGCTGGACGCGAAAGCAATCTCCGCAGTAAAAGAAGCTATGGATAACGCTTTCACATCCAAGCAGACGGATACCACGGCAAACCTTGCGTTCAATGTACCCGAAACGGTTTATCTTACTCCCACAACGAGCACTTCAAGCTCCTATCAGTATGTGCTTGACCAGACCTTGTCAGTCAGCGGCGGCACCGCCACCATAACACCGAACGAGGGCTATAAAACTCTTGCAAGCGGACAGTACGGCACAATTCAGTTCTGGTACCCGGATGTTGACACCACAAAGGCTGTTACCCTCAGTTGTACCGACAGCGGTGTTATCTTCTCGCAGTTCAACGCTCCGGACAGCAACGGCATCTATTCCGCAAGTGTAACAGCCGGTACACATTCTTATTCAAGCGGTTATATCACATGGTATGTAACCTTCACCGATAAAACCGACGGATATAAGAAAACGGCTACGGCAATGACATATGTGTATGCACCGTATTTAAGAGCGGTTGCGGCTATT
>JAKSQS010000071.1 GCA_024404055.1 Clostridia bacterium
AATCAATTCGTCATCTGTGTGGTTCAGAAATCTCAATTCTCTGTGAATTATTTCGCAAATATCAAATGTTATGTGACTATATCCAAGCGACTTATTAAATAATATACAATTTAGATGAATTGCCAAGCAATTTGATAATTATTTATTGCTATAAAGGTTTCGAGTATTAGGATAATAATATTGACCTTCTATGAAAAATGATGTACATTTTTATTAGTTCAAACGAACTAAGTGACATTCGTGCACAGAAGTCAAATATTATTTCAAAGGAGAACTTCACATGAAAAAGTTCAGAAAAACACTTGCTCTTCTTCTTGCAATTATCTCAATTGCTACAACAATGTTCGGTTTTTCAATTCAGGCTTCAGCTCTTACCGTCAGCTCGAAGTATCCCACACAGAGCATAAAGGGTTATACTCTTTCTTCAGCGGCAAAAAGTGCTGTTGTGTATTCTGATTCAGGATTGACAAAATCCATTGGGTACTGTTATGGTACCGATGATGTAGTTATCGAGAAGATCTATTCAAACAATGTCGTCAGAATCAGAGTTCCGTGGTCAGGGTATTCTGCGCCCGGTAGAACATGCTACGCAAAACTTTCTGACTTTTGGTCAACTTCATATTCTGTTAAAATCCTTACAGTAAAAAATAAAACTACTTGTTACACAAGAAAAGATCTTAAAACAGCTAAAGGTTCAGCCTGGGTTAATGATCGCTGCTATATTGTTGGTGAAAACGGCAACTACTATCAAGCCTTAGTCCCCTGGGAAACAGGGTGTTATAGAATTTGTTGGTTAAATAAATCAGCTTTTTCGCATACTCATTCATACTCCTCAGGTTATGAGGCAGCTCATCCTCACAAATCCTATAAAAAATGTGCATGTGGATACTACTATTATACCGGCGAAACCAGAAAATTAACTAACTGCAAAACTTGCTATCCATCCACTGGCTCTTCATCAACATACAGCATAAGTAATAATGTCATAACCCTTAAAGGTGTTAGACTGTACGAATATCCGATAGGCAGTAAGTTCTCCAATTCTTATTATTGTAACATTAATGGACAGTCTGTTAACGTTAAGGCTTCTCAGTGTTATGGTTTTGCATGCTATATAGAGTATAAGCTTCACGGATGCTGTTGGCATACGTCCAGTTCTCATTATCCCAATCTTCAGGGTTCTGAAAATGTAAGAACGCTGACAACTTCAAAACTTAAGGACCTCATTACTAAAGCAGGTGTTGGAGCTCATTTGAGAACAAATAAACTTTCATCAGGCATTCAACATTCAATGATTGTTATAGGCATAACAAGTAATGGCTTTACCGTTGCAGATGCGAATAATAAAGGAGACTTGAAGGTTGATGTTCGTACATACACTTGGCAAAGTTATCTTGATAGTTCCTATGGAAAAGTAGGCTTTAACTGGATTGAAGTTTACAAATAACATTCGATTCATAATAACCCCTAAATAATCCCGCGTTCGAGTTGTAAAAAAATCGGAGGTCTCATCTGTTATGGATGAAGCCTCCGATGTTTTCATTATTCATTTTTCAGCGGCAAGGCAAGTTCTCCGGTACCAAACAGCCTTGTGAGGTATTCCCACACATCGAGTCCGTTCTCCTGCGCTGTGGTGATGATCGAGTACGCCATGGCACTTGCCTGTGCGCCATTCGGTGAAGTTGAAAACAGCCAGTTCTTTCTGCCGAGCACGAACGGCTTGACCGCCCGCTCCGCCATGTTATTGTCCACCGGAATATCAGAATCCTCCAGAAACGCGTAGAGATATTTTTTCTCATTGAGCGCGTACTGTACCGCTTTTGCCAGTCCGGAATCCTTTGACGGATTGAGCGTTGAAAGCCATGAGTAAAACGTGATCACGATTTGACAGGCGACTATAAGGGCTGCCGTGAATGTCATATTGAACCGGATTGGCTATTAGTTTACGAAAAATATAACGGATTACTTTCCAAGAAGCCCTTATTACCGTTATTCACTTCTTCTTCTCCTTCACCACAAGCACAGCCGGGGCAACCGTGTCACGGATGATGCCGAAATAGTTCCTGTCGTCCCCTTGTCCTTTCCTTGTCCTTCTTATCTAACCGATTTGAGAAACAACATATTGAGCTGTTCTTTCAGCCGCTTTGCCGTCACATACTGGTAAAAAGCGGTTTTTTATTTTTTTTAGCCGGGTGAAATCGTAGTTATTTATATTTACGATACAGTGTATAAGACCGTCGGTATCGGTTACTCTCATTTTTTCGGTCAGCTCAAAATAATCCGTCAGGGTGTTGTGATTTTCGCATACTGCCGCCGCGTCCGGGGCATAGAAAAACATCGGCTTACCGCAGGCAAGAAAGTCAAAAATCCCGTCGCCGTAATCACCCACGGCAATATCGCTTACAGCCATGACCTCTGTTTGTCTGAGGGCTGAACCGGACGCGTTGAAAACAAATTCGCCGAAATATTTCAGTACCGGCATTTTTTTCGCCTTCTTTGCAGGTATGAAGCAAATAATCACATATTCGTTTTTGAGACCTTCATACATTTTACGAAAGTCCGGGTAAATACGCTTTTTAGGTCTTAAAATGTTTTTTTCACGGGATTCAGGGGCATAGAAAATAATTTTTTTGCCGTCTGACTGCGGAAAAGCAGCCTGTATTTTTTCACGGACTTCCGCTTTTCTTTCTTCGTCGAAAAAAATATCGGTGTGAACGCTGCCGATGATTTTCATAACATCCTCATCACAGCCGAAGCTTTCAGACAGGGCTTTCGCCGCATATTGTGAAGCGACGGGAACAAATCCGTAATTACGGTGAACGGGTAAAACAGGGCTTATGCCGCTTGCGTGTTCAAGTGACGAGCAGGCAAAGCGGTTGAGCGGAAGGCTGTGCTTCCAAAGCTGTATGAGCCGGCTTTCGGGGCGCAGGCGTATGCTGTCTGTGAGCGTGCAAGCACCGCTGAGGACAATAACCTTCGCGTCGGCAATAAGCTGCGCCGTTTCTTCGTCCGGCGTGCCCTTCGGTACAACGCAAAGGCGGATTTCGCCGTTTTCGCTGAGCTTATCAATGAGCACTTGTGCTCCGACTGATGACGGATTTATAAATACAACCTTTTTTTCATCAACCGTATTCCGGCAGGCATCGGAATATATTTTTTGCAGTTTTTCTCTTTTTTCTTTCGCAAGCCGCATTTTTTCTCTGATTTGAGACGGGAGAGGGGATGAACGGGGGACGAGATGATACGCAAGCTCTTTTCTTTCGCTGACAGGCTTTTCATGCGATGAAAGCGCGTCCTTGAACACGGCGTTCATTATGCGGTCGGTTGCGTGACCGTCGCACGCGCTCATAAATTTTTCTCTGAACCGTTTAACCTGTTCACGGTCGAACCTTGCGGAAATGTTTTTTATATAATCAAGCATATCGGCATTGGATTTGAACACGGGACCCGGGGTAAGCTCGTCATAATCATAATAAAAGCCGCGCCAGTCGAAATATTCATCCAAATCAAAGGCATAAAAAATCATGGGCTTTTCAAACAGGGAAAACTCAAAAATCAGCGATGAATAATCGGAAATGCATATATTGGCAACACAAAGCAGCTCTTCAATGCTCATGGCATCTGTGAAATCCGCGGCGAAATCAGCATATGCCGCGTTTACCGCAGGCGGCTTTTTCACAAGCGGATGGTGCTTGAATATGAGCACATATTCATCCGAGAGCGCGTGAAAAAACTGACCGACATCAAGCATATCGGGCGCGGCGGCTTTTTTAACTCTGCCTCTGAAGGTGGGGGCATAAAGAATCACTTTTTTCCCTGCCGCAGACGGCATGAGGCGCAGAAACTTTTCTTTTGCTTTTTCTATAAAATTATTGTCATAGAATATATCAGTGCGGCTGCACCCGAGCCCGGTTACAATGCCGCTGTTTTCTTTCAGGTTAAACGCTTCCTCATACGCCCATACTACCTCCGGGCTGCTAACCGGGGCTACGGTATAATTGCCGTGGTTGGGAAAACGGAGCTGCTCCTCCCTTGAATTGCCGAAAATCAGCTCTGCTGTGCTCATGCCGAATTTTTTGAACGCGCCGCAGCCGTGCCAAAGCTGAGCCACAACCGTTTCCTTTCTTAACGGCAGGCAGGCGAGGGCGGCACAGCCGTCATCAATAAAAACATATTTGGCGGTGGCAATATCCGCCGTCATTTCGCGGCAGCGCACAATGTTTTCGGCTCTTGAAGCAAAGGGACTGCGAAGAAAATGAACGCGTATATCAAAGCTGTATTCGCGCATAAGCCGGTCGTAAAGAAGCGAAAACGAATTGGTAATGCCCGTATGCCGTACCACAATGAAAACGATTTTGTTTTCGTCCACAGGCTTTTTTGCTTCTTTTTCGTAAAGTGCCGGAAAAATGCCGTGCAGGGTATATTTTTTATATTCCTCACCGGTCAGCTTAACGCCGAATTTTACCTTTATTTTCACTGGAATAATTTTCTTTAAAAACGGGATATGAACAATAAAAAAACGGCCTGTAAAGCGAATGAAATTTTTAATCTTCCTCATTTTTTTCTCCTTGCTGTCTTTTTGCCGTCCGACATAATATCATAAACAGCAATGGCGGTCAATTCAAAATATGTGGAAGAAAAGTAAAAAAGAGCCGCTTTAGCAGCTCTTTTAATTACAGCCGCGTGTGTGGATGAAAGTGGTTGGGAAGGGTAAAAACGCGGCAGTAATTCAATTGTACACCGTGTTGACAAACAATCATTATGATGATATAATCACACAGTATACATATTCTACTTTTTTATAAGAGAAAATGCAATAATCAATTTTGATACTTGTGTTTTTGCGTGAACACGAAAATATAAAATGTTATGAAACAAACAGATAAAGCAGAGGTGTTTAATTATGGCGGAGCCTTCAAATGAAAGCAGACGGGTAAAATATACCAAAAAAGTAATTAGGGACAGTTTTTTTGAGCTGCTTGCAGTATATCCGATTAACA
This sequence comes from Clostridia bacterium, assembly GCA_024404055.1. GTDB lineage: Bacteria > Bacillota > Clostridia > Oscillospirales > Acutalibacteraceae > UBA6857. Next base: position 5,001 of record JAKSQS010000071.1, read on the forward strand.
GAATTACCGTAAAGATGATAAGCGAAAAGGCAGATGTTAACAGAGGAACCTTTTATGCTTATTATAAGGACGCTTATGACCTGCTTGAAAAAACCGAAAACGCGCTTTATGCTATTATTAAGGAGCAGTTTAAGGATTACAGCTATGACGGTCATACACGAGACGCGCTTCTGGGGGTGCTGGAGCATCTTGAGAAAAATATAGAGGTGTGCCGTGTTCTGTTCGGCAAAAACGGCGACCGAGATTTTATGAAAAAGCTGCTGTACATTGTACATGACCAGACGATTGAGTTCTGGAATGAGCTGTATCCCGATACCGGCGTTCATATTCTGGAGCTGACATACAGTTATCTTGTTGCAGGAAGCTCCGGCGTTATCACCGATTGGATTTTCGATGATGCAGGCATTACTGCCGAACAGCTCACTGATTATCTTTTCGGGATGTGGAATAACGGTTTGACTTCACTGAAAAGTAATTGAGATAGTCTCCTTATGTATAATTATTGAAGTTTTTCCCTAAAATAAATACGGGGGGAAACGATATGGCTGTAAGAAACGGAAAAAGTATCATTTTTGAAAAAAAGATTGAAATCGTGTCATCTGCCGGGTGTGCCGGAGAGATGGAAGAAAAAGGACCGCTCGGAACGGAATTTGACAGGATTTTCACGGGGAAAGAGCTTGGCAAAAAAACATGGGAGCAAAAGGAAAGTGAGCTTTTAAGGCGAACGGTAAGCCTTGCGATTGAAAAATCGGGAATGACTGCGGAGGATATGGACGCGATTTATTCGGGCGACCTGCTCAACCAGTGTACTGCGTCCGCGTTCGGCCTGCGCGGCTTCGGCATTCCGTTTTCCGGCGTTTACGGTGCCTGCTCCACCATGGCACTGACCCTAATAAATGCGGCGACTGCGATAGAAAGCGGCGGCTGCATGAATGCAGTTGCGTGTACCTGCTCGCATTTCTGCTCGGCCGAAAAGCAGTTTCGTATGCCGCTTGAATACGGCGGACAGAGAACGCCCACGGCACAATGGACGGTGACTGGCGCGGGAGCCGCTGTGCTTTCGTCCGGCACGGGAAAAAATAACCCCGTTATACTTGCGGCGCATACGGGAACGATTTGTGACCTCGGAATAAAGGACGCAACAAATATGGGCGCGGCTATGGCTCCGGCGGCAAAGAAAACGATTTGCGATTTTATGAAGGACACAAACACGGTACCGTCCGATTTTGATTTGATTCTGACAGGGGATTTGGGTGCTGTCGGCTCAACGCTGCTGCGAGAGCTTGCTCAAAAGGAAGACGGAATTGTGCTTGACGGCGTGCATAACGACTGCGGACTGATGATTTTCGATATGAAAAATCAGGATGTTCATTCCGGCGGCTCCGGCTGCGGGTGCAGCGCGTCTGTGCTGTGCAGCCATATTATGAAGCTGTTAAGAAGGGGAAAGCTGAAACGGGTGATGTTCGCGGCAACGGGGGCACTTTTAAGCGCGGTTTCCCCTTTGCAGGGCGAAAGCGTGCCGGGTATATCCCACGCGGTAATTTTTGAAGGTCAATAAGAGAATAAAAGGTTGCCTTAATGTGTTTTATGTGTTATAGTTGATATACACAAAAACATATTAAGGCGGTTTTTTATGGAGCTTATTCATAAGGTAAGTAAGGAAAATGAAGGCAAATATTATACCGTTGATTTTACCGTGCCGCAGAGCGTGGAAAAAATAACCGTTTCATACGATTATTACAGACCGACAAAGGGCTTATTGTCAGACCTGAAGCCCACAAACTGCATAGATATAGGTCTTGAGGATGAAAAGGGCAGGTTCCTCGGCTGGTCGGGCAGCTCGCATTCCTCTGTAAGCGTTGGGGAATATTCATCTTCAAACGGCTATTTTTGCGAAAAAATAAACCCGGGTGAATGGAAAATCATTGTCGGGGCGTATCATGTGCTGCCGCAGGGTGTTGAAGTAAAATACAGCATAGATTTTGAATATAAGCGTGAAAGGTTGCTTTTCGGCGATTTGCATATTCATTCGGATGCATCTGACGGGAAATACGACGCGTTTGAAATTGCGCGCATGGCAAAGGAGAAGGGGCTTGACTTTGCCGCTCTTGCAAATCACAACAACTGTTCGGTGAATTTTAATTTGCCGCAGATGAACGGGTTTACTTTTATTCCGGCTGTGGAATGGACGCATTACAAAGGACACATGAATTTCTTCGGCGTGAAAGCACCGTTTGATAATTCGTTTATCGCAAACGATGAAAAAGAAATGAAGGAACTTATCAACGATGCGCGGAAGCTCGGAGCGGTCGTTTCCGTCAACCACCCGAAATGCAGAATCTGTCCGTATCTGTGGGGTGATGATGAAGCTTTTGATATGGCGGAAATCTGGAACGGACCGATGAGACCCACCAATACGGACGGCATAGCCTACTGGACACGGCTTTTAAAAAGCGGCAGGAAAATCCCGGCGGTCGGCGGCAGCGACTATCACGGTTCGAAGGGTTTTGCGCGGCTGGGCAATCCCGTTACCGCCGTTTATACTTCGTCACCCTCGGCAGAGGATATTCTCAAAAGCATAAGGCAGGGTCACGCTTTTGTTTCCTGCGGAAAATACGGACCTGTTATTTCTCTGTACTACGGCGATAAAATAATGGGGGATGAAGCGGAGTTTTTTGAAAACATACCGCTTGAAGTGAATGTTGAATACAGTAAACCTTTTCGCGCCGTGCTTGTTACAGACCGCGGGGAAAGAGAAGTTACGGGCGAAAAAATGTATCCCGGCAAAACAAAATTTGCCTATGTAAAAATATTGAAGAAGCACGGCGGCAGGGTGCTCGCCGTATCAAACCCAATTTATTTTAAATAAGGAGGACTTTAAAATGCAGACACAGTCACCGCTTCGTAAAAAAACAAACCCGGCACGCTACGGCTTCGCCATGTTCGGCACATCCATACCAATCAATATGTTCAAATCCTTCGCGGCGATTTTCTATGTCGATATGCTCGGTCTTGAAATGACAAAGTATTCGGCGGTACTGTTCATTTACACATTTGTGGATGCTATCGACAACCCGGTTTACGGCTTCCTTTCGGACAGAACAAGAACAAAATGGGGCAGAAGAAGACCGTGGCTGCTTATCGGTACTCCGCTGCTGGTGCTGTTTTTCATTCTGTTTTACAATGTGCCGTCGGTGATACAGACCGAAAAGGGTATGCTTTTCGTTTATATGCTGCTGATGTACATACTCACGGGTACGCTTGACTCACTTGTAAACGCCAATTACGGCGCACTGTTCCCGGAGCTTTTCAAAAAAGATGATGAACGCGCTAAAACAAACGGCTTCCGTCAGATTTGCCAGCTTTTCGCCATGGCGATAAGCATTGCCCTCACTCCTATGATTACGGACAAAATCGGTTACAGACTTACGGCGCTTATTTACGGTGCTCTTGCCCTCGCGGTGATGATGTTCTGCTTCTGGGGCTGCTATGAAACCGAGGAGGTTGAGGATGAGGAGAGACCGAAGCTTATTGACAGCATTCTCGCGCTTATCACCAACCCGAAATTCTGGATATTCGGCTTTGCCGGAGCGTTTTATTCGGCGGCGTTTTCGCTGATTTCACAGGCAATTCCGTTTTATGTGAAGTACACGCTGAAAAAAGAGGGCGCGACAACCACAATTATGCTCGGCACGGTGCTTGTTGTTGCTGTTATCGGCATACTTATATGGTCAAAAATCGTTAAAAAATGGGATATTATGAAGGTGTGGCGCACCGGCTTTATGATAATGGCTGTAAGCTTCATTCCGCTTTATTTCGTCAGCAGTCTGCCTGCCGCCATTGCCATTGCCTGTGTTGTCGGCTTTGGTGTTGCCGCGTGCCTGACAACTATGGACTGCATCGGCGCGAAAATCGTTGACGATGATTTCCGCCGTCACGGCGTGAAGCGAGAGGGTATTATTTCAAGCCTTATGGGAATTATGAACAGGCTGAACGGGCTTTACACCTCTCTTGCGTTTTATGTCGTTTCCAAAAGCTTCGGCTTTGTCAACGGTGACAACCCCGGCACCGACCCGGCACTTGCTTCAAGGGTGCTGCTGTGCGTGTTCCCGGCTGCCGCCATGATTGTGGCATCCGTGATAACCTTCTTCCTGAAATTCAACGGGGAAAAAGAAAATGAGTAAATTATTGATTATCAATGCCGATGATTACGGTTATAACCGTCAGCAAAATGCCGCCATTGAAGAGCTGATACAGGGCGGACTTATCACTTCAACCTCGGTTATGCCTGTGGCGAAAAACGCGGATGAATGTGAAAAAATTAAAGATACGGGCGTTTCCGTCGGCGTGCATTTCACGCTTAATTCCGACAGTGATACGGACAGGTGGAAAAGTCTCACGCTTTCCCCGTCCTTCGGCGGTGAAAACGGTATGCCGGAAAATCCGTTTTATCTGACAACACGCGCAACCCATGCGGCTGTGCGGCGCGAGCTTGAAGCGCAGTATGATTTTATTGGGCGGCGCGGCGTTCGCGTTGACCATGCAGACAGCCATTGCGGAACGCTGTACGGCATAAATTTAAGGCGGTTTTATATTGACGCTTTTGATTTTTGCGCAGAACGCGGACTGCCGTTCCGTTTTCCGAAAACCGGGGGATTTATTGAGCGGCAGATAGGCAGAGCACTGCCGAACGCGGTTTATGCTTTGCAGAACGCCGTTGTCCGTCAGGCGGAAAAGCGCGGCGTCAAGCTGCTTGACGACCTTGTTTCAAATCCGTGGAGCATGGAGCGCATAAAGTGCTATGAAAATCTCCGCGCATATTATCTTGACTGTGTGGATAACTGCATTGACGGCGTGACGGAGCTGTTTTTGCATCCTGCCGCGCCTGCGGACGGTGACAGCGGAAGCTGGATGAAAAGAGTTTATGAATATGAGCTGCTTAAAAGCGGCGACCTCTTGCAGCGTGCAAGAGACAGGGGAATAAAGGTTGTGACATGGCAGGAGGCGTTTGCAAAATAAGAGCCTTTATTCGGGTAACTGATAAAAGAATTTGAAAAGGAGCTTGTGAAGAAAGAAAAGAGCAGGGCAACGGTTAAAAAGTATGTCCGGGATGTTGAAGCGTTTTTTGCCTGTAATTCGGTAGGGTATGGCGTTTACGACATACCGCCGAAGCCTTTCCTTGCAGATTACGGCGAAAACGGAAGTGCAAAGCCCCTCTCAGTCAGCCTTGCGGCTGACAGCTCTCCCAAGGGCGAGCCTGTTTCAAGAAGCAATATATGGCGTGAAATGAAAGCAATATGTAAAGCGGCGAATGTCAACCCGTCAAAGGTTTTTCCGCATAACCTGCGCCACCTGTTCGCCCGGGTGTTTTACGCGATTGAAAAGG
>JAKSQS010000072.1 GCA_024404055.1 Clostridia bacterium
CGAGGAGGAAAGCGAGGTTGTGCCGAACCTGATGCTAGGCTTCGGCATAGACGAGATACAGGCGGAATATGTTGCCGAAATCAAGCTGCGCCACCTGAACCGGGAATACATTCTCAAAAGATTGCAGGACATTGAAAAGCTGACGGAAGAAATTGCGGATATGCAGGATATTCTTGAGCATAAAAGCCGCATAAGGAAAATAATAACAGACGAGCTTAAGGATGTTATAAAGAAATACGGTCAGCCGAGAAAAAGCGAAATATGTTACGATGCGGTTGCCGACGCGCCCGATGAGGCGGAGGAAATACCTGACTATCCCGTTCATCTGTTCTTTACGAAAGAGGGATATTTCAAGAAAATCACTCCGCAGTCACTGCGCATGAGCGGCGAACAGAAGTTAAAAGACGGGGACGAAATAATTTTCACCCTTGAAACGACCAACAGCCGTGAGCTTTTGTTCTTCACAGACCGCTGCAATGTGTATAAATCCCGTGCCAACGATTTTTCAGACACAAAGGCGAGTGCCATGGGCGATTTTGTGCCGACAAAGCTTGAAATGGAAGAAGGCGAAATGCCGATTTTCCTTGTGGTTGTTGAAAAATATGAGGGAAATATGCTCTTCTTCTTTGAAAACGGCAAGATAGCCAAGGTTGATATGGCATCATATATCACCAAATCCAACCGCAAGAGGCTGATTAACGCATATTGCTCCAAGTCCCCGCTTACCGATATGAGGTATGCCGAACAGGACGGAAATTATGTGCTTGTTTCATCAGACACGAGGAGGCTTGTGTTTAATTCAGCCGCCATTTCATCAAAGAGCATGAAGGACACACAGGGTGTTGCCGTTATGACATTGAGAAAGGGCAAGGTTCTTTCCCGTGTGTCGGATTTTAAAGAGGATATGTTTGTAAAGCCGCAGAGGTATATGACAAAATCTCTGCCGTCAACAGGCGCGCTTCTGAGTGCGGACGACAAGGCACTTGAAGAAAATAAAAAAGAATAAAAAGGGACTGTCGCAGCCGGTAAGCATACCGCGAGACAATCCCGAAAGCAACGAGCAGGCACACGCATTGAATTTTTCATGCCCGCCCCGTGCAACGCGGAACAGGCGAAATGCGTTTCTGCTCCTTGCTACGGAATTATTTTTGCCTTGCATAGCTTTTTAATGCAAGGCAATTTTTGGGTAAATAATATGAATACTGTTTATTATTTTTTATCTCCGTGTGAGCTCGACGAAGCTTTATATGAAAAAATTTTTTCTTTTATGCCGCCGGAGCGCAGAAAAAAATACGGCAGAGGCATAAAAAGCTATCGGTATGAGGGCGTTGTTTGTTACGCGCTATTAATGTATGCCGCAAGCAACGCCGGTTTAAACGCAAAGAAAATAAAATTTTCATATAATGAAAAGGGCAAGCCGCATACATCGGGGCTGAATTTCAATTTTTCACATTGCAAGGAATGTGTTATCTGCGCTGTGAGTGACGGCAATGTCGGCGCGGATATTCAGCAGGAAAGCAATGCGTCACAGGCGGTTATTGAAAAATACTGCACTGTCGGAGAACGGGAAAAGCTGTTATGCGGTATGCCGTTCAACAGACTTTGGACGCAGAAGGAGGCAATAGTCAAATATACGGGAGAGGGAGTGGCGGCTCTTGACGGGCTTTGCGACCTTTCCTGTTATGACGGTGACGGTGTAAGCTATGAAACGCCGTACGGATATATTTTAACTTCCTGCATCGGCGGCTGTGCGGTGTCCGTCTGCTCCGGCGAAAAAGAAACCGAATTTGTTGAAATTACGCCGGATATGCTCCGCGAATATATAAACGGGTTGACTTAATTGCCGGTAACGGTTATAATTTATTTTATGAAAGGATGTGCTTTTATGAGCGATAAGATTAAATTTCTCAAGAGCAAATTGGGTTACAGTGTCGGCGCGGTCGGCCTTGATTTAAGCTACGGAATGTTTTATTCCTATCTTTCCGTATATATGTCAAAGGTTTTGCAGCTTCCTGCCGCGTTTCTGCTTGTGCTTTCGGCAGTTGCGAGGATATGGGACGGCATAAACGACCCGATGATGGGCACAATTGTCGATAACACCAACACAAAGCTCGGAAAATACAGACCGTGGATTTTGCGCGGTACGCTTTCAAATGCCGTTGTGCTGACGCTGCTTTTCACAAACCTTTTCAATCTTCACGGCACTGCGCTGTATATTTATATCGCGGTGATGTATATCGCGTGGGGCATGACAAACACCATGGCGGATATTCCGTTCTGGTCAATGATACCGTCGTTTACCAATGACCCGGAGGAAAGAAACCTTGTTTCCACTATGACGAGGGTGTTTTCCGGTCTCGGGCAGGGGATTGTTACTGTTCTTGCTCCGATTCTGCTTGTTAAATTTTCCAATACATATGATATTGCAGACCCGACAAAGAAAACCTACGATGCAAGAGGCTTTTTGATATGGACGGTTATATGCGCCGTGTGCCTTGTGCTTTTCGGTCTTCTCTGTGTCAGCAGAACAAAGGAAACAAATGTTATAAAAGCAAAGGAAAAGTTTTCGTTTTCAAAGGCCTTCGGCGTTGTCAAGGGCAACGACCAGCTTCTTATATTCATGCTTTTTGCCATGCTTTCCAATGCCGGCTGGTATCTCACCTCCGGCACGGCGGCATATTTCTTTGCGGATGTTGTGGGCGACCCCGGAAAGCAGTCGGCGTTCGGTCTGTTCGGCGGTGTCGGCTCTGCGGCAGGCATTGTTGTGCTTCCGATTCTCACAAAATTCACATCCAAAAGGCGCACTTATCAGATTTCGCTTATCACCTGTATTCTCGGATATATCGGTATGTTTCTGTTTGCAAGAAACGGACTGCTTATGCCGCTTAACATCTGCTATATAATCACATCGGTAGGTATGTCAACCATGTTTGTTGCGCAGACTATATTCCTTGCGGATGTGGTGGATTACGGCGAAATAAAGCTCGGAACCCGTGCGGAATCAATAACCTTCTCCATGAAGGGATTTTTGCAGAAAATGGCGTATACCATTCAGACTGTAATTCTTTATGCTTCTCTCTGGGCGACAAGGTATGACGCACAGACAAAGGTGTCTGTTATCAACGATGGCACAAAGGCAACCATTACAGCCCTTACATTTATTGTTCCGGCGGTGCTTTTTGTCTTTTTTTTTATTTTTTTTATTATCAAATTCAAGCTCAACTGCGAATTTATGGACGGTATAACGCAGAAAATATATGAAAAAAGAGAAAGCGCGGAATCATAAATTTTTATAATTAAATAAATTAAGCTGTCGCGGTTGCGGCGGCTTTTTTAATTAAATATTAATTTTGTTATATAAAATATTAAAAAATCGCGAAAGGAGGATGAGGATGAATTACAGGCATGAATACAAGACTGAAATTAACACGGCGGATATGTATGAAATAAGAAGCAGGCTGTCGGCTGCAGCAAAAAGTGACCCGCACTGCATTGACGGGCGGTATTTTATCCGCAGTCTGTATTTTGACACACCGTGGGATAAGGCCTTGCATGAAAAGCTTGACGGAGTTAACCGCCGGGAAAAATTCCGTATACGGTATTATAACGGGGACACCGGCTTTATTCAGCTTGAAAAGAAAAGCAAGCTGGACGGGATGTGCAGCAAGCAGTCTGCGAGGCTCACGCAGTTACAGGCACAGAAAATCGTTGACGGCGATATTTTATGGATGCGGGATAGTGAAAACGCGCTGATACGCGAGCTGTATATAAAAATGCACACACAGCTTTTAAAGCCGAAAACCGTTGTTGACTACACAAGGGAGCCGTTTGTTTATCCTTTAGGAAATGTGAGGGTTACATTTGATTACAACATCAGAACGGGAATAAAATGCACCGATTTTCTTAATCCCGGCTGTGTTACGGTTCCCGTGCCGGATAACCCCGTTATTATGGAAATAAAATGGGATGAATATATACCGGATATAATCAAAAATGCGATTCAGTTGAAAAACAGACAAATATCGGCTTTTTCAAAATATGCACAATGCAGAATTTACGGATAGGAGATATATTATGACATTCAATGATATTTTTAAATCAAGCTTTCTGGAAAATGTTACATCGGTGAGTATACTCGATATGGCAATTGCGCTTGCCCTTTCCTTCGGTCTCGGAGTTTTTATTTTTTTCGTTTATAAAAAGACTTATCGGGGCGTTATGTATTCCTCGGGCTTCGGCGTTACGCTTATTGCGCTGACGATGATTACAACACTTGTTATACTTGCCGTTACAAGCAATGTGGTGCTGTCGCTGGGTATGGTGGGCGCACTGTCAATTGTCCGCTTCAGAACCGCCATAAAGGAGCCGCTTGATATTGCGTTTCTATTTTGGGCAATCGCGGCAGGTAACGTGCTTGCCGCCGGGATGATTCCGCTTGCGGTTCGCGGCAGAGTTATCCTCGGCGCAGTGCTGCTCGTGTTCGTCAATAAAAAATCGCATTGCGTACCTTATATGCTTGTTGTGCAGTGCGACGGCTATGAAAGCGAAAAAGCGGCAGCCGCATTCCTTGAAAAGGCGGTGAAGCGCTGCACCGTTAAGAGCAAAAGCGCGTCACAGGGCTGCATAGAGCTTAATATGGATGTACGCCTGAAGGATGAAAACACGGATTTTATAAACGGGCTTTCCGGCATGAACGGAATAAAAAGCGCGGTTCTTGTCAGCTATAACGGCGATTATATGGGATAAGGGGGGCATTTTATGTCTTCATCAAAGCATATTGATGCGATATGCATTGCCGTGCTGGCTTTTACATTATTGCTTACGGTTTTATTTATGAACGGGGACGCTTTAGGCATAAAGCGTATTGTAAGTGAAGAAGAAGTTAACGGATATTTCACCGAAAACGACATAAAAAGTGACCCGGATTACACCGGCGCAACGGTTATAAGCCTGCTTGACGGGAAAAGCAGTGTAGACGGAAACGGCGCATATGCTGTCGGTGACGAAATTCACATTGTTCTTTCGGGAAAATATGTTGTTTCCGGTGAGCTTTCAAACGGTAAAATCATTGTCGATACGGAAAACGGCGGCAAGGTCTGGCTGAAATTAAACGGAGTATCGGTAAACTGCGAAAACGGCGCGGCGCTTTGCGTGGAACAGGCTGAAAAGGTGTTCATAACCCTTGCGCAGGACAGCGAAAATGCATTCTCCTGCGGCAGCAGCTTTTTAGAAAGTGAAACGGCAACTGGAATTGACGGCGCGATTTTTTCACGCGATGACCTGACGGTAAACGGCACGGGCAGTCTTACCGTTAAATCGGAATATCAGCACGGCATTGTATGTAACGATGTCCTTGTTGTTTCCGGCGGCAAGGTAACCGTTGAAGCCGTGCAGGACGCAATTCACGCCAATGACAGCGTGAGAATAAGAGAAGCGGAGCTTGACATTACGGCAGGTGACGATGCAATTACCGCAAAAAACGATGAAAAAACATCTTTTATTTATGTTGAAAGCGGAAAAATAAATATTTCCTCATGCTATGAGGGCATTGAATCATACAAAATCACTGTTGACGGTGGAGAAATCAATATCAGCCCAACAGATGACGGACTGAACAGCGCAGGTACAGACAGCGAAAGCGGTATATATGTCAACGGCGGAAATATCAGCGTGATAAATCCGGACGGACGGGATGCCGACGGATTTGACTCAAATTCAAGCATTTATATTAACGGCGGCAGTGTTTTTATCAGCGTTTCGCAAAACGGCGGAAGCTGTGCGCTTGATTACGGCAGCGAAAACGGCGGAAAATGCTTTATCAACGGCGGAACGGTTATCGCCTGCGGAAGCTCCGTTATGGCGGAAGAAATAAGCCCCGAATCGGCGCAGGGCTTTATTATGCAGAGCCTGTCCGGCTCCGGCGGAACACAGCTTGTATTGAAAAATTCAGCCGGTGAAAAGCTTGTTGAAAAAGAAATACCCTGTCCGTTCAGCCTTGTTACGGTGAGCGTGCCCGAAATAAAAACGGGTGATGAATACGCCTTAAGCGCGGGCGAAAACGAAATAACCGTTACCGCAGCTTCATCATATGAAATATCCGGCGGTATGCCGGGGCGTGGCAATAAGCAGAATTTTAATAAGCCGGACGGGGAAATGCCCGATTCCGGCAACGGAGAGCCGCCGCAAAAGCCGGACGGAGAAATGCCGGACTTCGGAAACGGAGAACCGCCGCAGAAGCCGGACGGAGGAATGCCCGACTTCGGCAACGGAGAGCCGCCGGAAAAGCCGGACGGAGAAATGCCCGACTTCGGAAACGGAGAGCCGCCGTAGAAGCCGGACGGAGAAATGCCCGACTTCGGCAACGGAGAGCCGCCGCAGCAGCCGGACGGAGAAATGCCAAAAGGACAGAGGGACGGTTCTGTGTCCTCGCCGATAGTTGCCGCTAAAAAATAGTAGTAATTCGTAGGGAAGCTGCTTGCTGCTTCCGTTTTACTTGCTGCTCGAGACCTGCTTCGGCAGCAAGCGGCCGCCCTACTGCGAACCTTTTAGTAAAGCTTTCATCACTTTCATTACATGAATTGTTGAAAAATAAAAAAAGACTGCGATGAAACTTTTACATTTCATCGCAGTTCCTTTTAAAATATTATTTATTTATTTGCCGTTTGTTTTACAGCCGCGCTCTTTCTGTAGAACAGGGCACCGACAATCATAATAACTGCCGCAACAATGATGAAACCGACATTTGCCATTTTGTGCTTTGCAATGGATGCATAGATGAAAAGGAATGCGCCGGCGATTGAAAGTATCGGCATTACAAAACGCTTGAAGGGGTTCAGTCCGTTTCCTTTTACGATAAGCATAATATATACGGGAATATAGAACGCATAAACGCATACAAGCGGAAGCTCCGTTGAGTCAAACAGGAACATATTGCTGTTTGCAAACGGTGTAAGGTTTGCCATATAGAAATAGAACAGCCAGCCTGCATTGAAAATAAGAGCGATGATGGATGCGTTGGAGGGCATTTCCGTTGCCTCGTCAAGCTTGCCGAGGTATGACGGCTTGGGACCGTGTCCTCTTGCGGCAAGTGAATAGAAGCCTCTGTCTGAGGCGAGGGTAAGACCGTTGAGAGTGCCTAAGCAGGATATGGCGATGAAAACCGTAAGTATTGTACCCATGATGTTGCCGAAGGTGCTTGTGAATGCAAGGCTTGCACCGCCGCCTTCACCGAGAAGCTTATCGGTTGAAATGCTGCCTGAAATGCCTATGTAATAAAGCATATAAACGATAACAACGAGAACCGTGCCGAAAACAAGAGCTCTGGGAAGGTTCTTCTTTGCGTCCTTAAGCTCGGAGTTTATGGAGGTTGCGATTACCCAGCCTTCATACGCGAAAACGGATGTGCAGATGCCGGGGAGGATAAGGCTTGTTGCAATGCCGTTTCTTGCAACAAGTGCGCCGGATTCATCAACAACAGAGTTCATGTTAGTGATAAGTGTACCGGCTGCGCCGCTTTTAAGACCGACGATTGTGCCCACAACCGCCATAAGCGCAAGCGGAACAAGCTTGATAGCTGTGGTGGAAACCTGGAACTTACCTGCAAGCTTCGGCGCGAGAGTGTTGAGCGCAAAGCTTAAAACAAGGTAAACGAAAGACATAACCATTGTTTCGGGATCTGCTGCGCCGTATCCGAACAGTGACATGGTATATCTGCCCGAAAGCCATGCGAGTGCACTTGTCATAGCCGGATAATAAATTGTTGCCATGAACCAGCCGACAAGATAAGCATATCTGCTGCCGACAAGAGCCTCCGAATAGTCAACAACGCCGTTAACCTTTTCGTATCTTGTGCCCATAACGGCAAATGTGTAGCCGCTGATGACCATAACAATGCCGCCCAGAAGCCATGAAATAAGTGCTGTCGGCAGGTCGCCGCTTGTGATGTTGAGCATTGCCTCAGCTTTAAAGAAAACGCCGGAGCCGATTACGATACCTACAACCATGCATATGGCGGTTATAAGTCCGTATCTCTTTTTGAGTTCACCCATGGGAAAAACCTCTTTCTCTCTTTTTTTTCCGTTACAGATATCTACAAAATCATCTGTAACAAGTACACAATATTTATACATCAAAACGAAAAATTTGTCAATAAAATTTTTAATATTTGCTGTATAAAATGAAACAGAATGACTGATTCGTCCGGCATTATGCGTTTATGTATGCCGGCTCGGCAGAATATTCCGGAACGGCAAAATTCAACGCGCCCTCGGCAATTTCTATTGTGAAATGCGGGCCGTAAATAATTTCGCCGTCCAGTGAATAGGCAAAGCCCTTTGTGGCTATAACCTCCACCTTTTTGGCTCTCTTGTAAACCACAATATCCTTCATGTCTGCCCTGTCAAGGTGTTCACCGTTGGTGTACGGGGTGAGAAGCTTTACAAAGCGAAGCCTTGAAATCGGCTTTACAAGGCACACCTCCATAAGTCCGTCGTCAGTCACAGCTCTCGGTGCGCATTTAAACGAGCCGCCGACATACTGACCGTTTGCTACCGTGCAAAGCAGCATATTTCCGTCCGGATTCATAACCTCACCGTCCGCAATTACGGTGCAGGTGGTTTTCATCGCGTTCAGAAGAGCTTTAACAACGCCCTTGGTGTATGAGCTTTTGCTGCCGTGTCCGTTTTTCGCCCTGTCATCGTTTACGGTGATGGCAACAGTGGTGTCAAAGCCGAAGTTTGTAACATTCACGCTGTATCTGTCGCCGATTTTAAGCAGGTCGAGCTTTTTCGCTTCTGCCGTAACGAGCTTGTCGATATCCGTAAAGGTTTCAGCTCCGCCGAACGCCTTTACAAAATCGTTGCCGCTGCCGCACGGGTAACAGCTTACGCTGGCGTTTTCAAAGCCTGCCGCGCCGTTGAAAACCTCGTTTATTGTGCCGTCTCCGCCGCAGGCGATGAAACGAACCTGTTCGTCCTTATGTGCGGTGCAATAGGTGCGGACAAATTCCGTTGCGTCGTTGGGCGCTTTCGTGAGATAAATTTCACATTCGTCCCTGTGCGGAATTGCCTCAATTTTTTCTTTGATAACCTTCTGCGTTTTGCCTTCTCCGGCAAGGGGATTTACGATAAATATGCACTTCATTTTTTTGCCTCCTGTATTTTATATTTTATTCATAGCGAGACGCAGAACATTCATCGCGCTTCGCTGTATTTCACCGAGAGTAATACCGCTTTTTTTGCCTAAAGACTCAAGCAGAGTGCCGTCCGGCTTTCTTTTTGCGCCGCGTTTTCCTCCGGGCATGAGCACATCGACTTGCGACCTCACCCTGTATGCGTTGTCGCGTATTTTCTTAAATTCCGGGCTCACCGTGTATTGCATCCACCAGTCGGTAATCACGCAGCCGCCGTAGCCCCATTCGTCCCTCAATATGCCTGTGCACAGCTCATAATTATAATGGCTCCAAACACCGTTTACTTTATTATATGATGTCATAATGCATTTCGGCGCGGCTTCCCTTACGCATATTTCAAAGCCCCTGAGATATATTTCGCGCAGAGCTCTTTCACTTAAAACGGAATCCGTTTTGTTGCGGTTCGTTTCCTGACTGTTGCAGGCAAAATGCTTCGGACAGGCGGAAAGTCCCGTGCTCTGTATGCCCCTGACGGCTGCCGCGGCAATTTTACCGGTAAGCAGCGGGTCTTCCGAATAATATTCAAAGTTTCTGCCGCACAGCGGACTTCTGTGTATGTTCATTCCGGGTGCTAAAAGCACATCGGAGCCCCTTATTTCCATTTCACGCGCCACGGCACTGTATACTTTTTCCACAAGAGCCGTGTCAAAGGTACAGGCAAGCAGAGTGCCTATGGGAATCAGCGAACAGCAGGCGTTAAGCCTTATTCCGCTCGGTCCGTCCGTTGTTATTACGGGCGGCACGCCTTTTTTTATCAGTGAGTCGGTAACGCCGCCGAAAGCACCTGCGTTGCCTTGAGCACCCAAAGGACTGTTCATAGTGTAGTCGCCGCGCGTCAACGCCTCAAGCTCGTTGTTATCAAGCATGGAAACAAACTCCTCCATGCTGATTTTTCCGTTTTTAACATCAGAAAGAAGCGCACCGTTATACGGCTTTCGGGCAATTGACTGCGGAAGCTTTTCAACGATTTTACCCTTTAGTGAAACGGTTCTTGTGCGTACCGCTTTTTCGGAGAGGTTTCTCCTGCCGCAGCAGCCCTCCTTTGCCGTGTAAACATTAAAGCTTTTCACGGGGGCGGAGCTTTCCGCAGCCCGGTAAACCGTTTTGTTATCAAGCTCAAAGCTGTAAATCTTTTTTGCGGCTCTCACACTTCCACCGAG